>CACZRU010000121.1 GCA_902783605.1 uncultured Lachnospiraceae bacterium | reverse complement strand
TTTTTTAGTAATAGAAAGAAATAATATGGATTACGATTACTTAGCCAGAATCAAGGCATCCATAACTTTATATACAAGGAAGAAGACTTCTAATATCCTTGACGGTGAGTTCGGGTCTATTTACAGAGGCCGAAGCTTCGATTTCGATGATCTTCGAGAATATGTTTATGGTGACAGCGTTCGTGACATAGACTGGAAGTCATCCTCTAAGACTGGAAGGGTGCTTATCCGCAGGTACATAGCTGACAAGAAGCACAATATTCTCTTCATCGGTGACGCAGGTGAAAAGTTTAAGGGTGACACTGATGCTGGTGAGCCAAAGATAGATATTGCGTTAAATATAATGGGTACTATAAGTTATCTTGTTAATGACCATGGAGATGATTATGCCCTTCTTACCAGCACCAATAAGGGATATGATTTTAGTTTCTTCAAGAATGGTAAGCAACATCTTGAGAATCTGCTTATAAGATATGAGCAGTGCCTGCAGGATGAAGAAGCTAAGTCCATTGCTGAAACCCTGGACTATGTAGCTGAAAACATCCGTCGAAAGATGATTATATTTATCATTACGGATATGGCTGGAATAGCAGAACTAGAAGAAAATCTCTTGAAGAGACTTACTGTCATGAATGATGTAATGATATTAAATATTGAGGATGCATATCTTACGGGTGATAATCTGTATGATCTGGAGAATAGAAGCTATGAAAAGGACTACATGCTTCATGACAGGAAACTGCACCAGGCTGAATTGGCAGACAGACAGAACCGTAAAAAGAAAGCTAATGAGCTCTTTAAGAAATATCAGATAAGCTGTGTAGATGTAAGCAGAGAATCTGAGGTTATTGATAAAATAGTAGAACTCTTTGAAAGGCACAAGAATGAAAACATCGGTTGAATTACAGGCACCATTTGCATATATGATAATCTGGATTATTCTTGCCGTTCTTTTACTTGCGTTAGTTATCTTTGCGCAGATCTATCTGAGAAAAAAACTGGGTGACAGGCTCAGGAAAGAAAAGAAGATCAGGATGAAAAAGATAGCAGAAGCTACGCTGGAAGGTAAGAAGAAAAAATATCTGGCTGAGCTTTCATATATCGAAACTGACCTGTTTAACAATAGAATAACTGTAAGAGAAGCGTATCAGAAGATAAGTATTACTATACGTATGTTTATCTTTGAGGTAACAGGAATTAAGGTTCAGAAATATACTCTTACAGAAATAAGAAGGGTAAATATACCACAGCTTACAAATCTGGTTAGAGAATATTATGAACCAGAATTTGCTAGAGAAACAAAGGCTGATATCAGAGCTTCAATATTTAGAACAAAATCGCTTATAGAAGGCTGGAGGCGATAAAATGCATTTCATACATCCTATGGTGCTTAAGATTGGACTGCCTGTTTTGGCGACAATAATCATAGCACTGCATGTAATTAAGAGAAAAATTAAATATCGTGGCGGAGTGAAGGCAGCTAATACCAGCTTTGTAAAGGAGCTTAGTATTTATAAAACCAGAAAGAACATGTATAGGGTAGTATCTGTTGTTCTTGAGCTGTGTATCATAACTAGTCTTGTAGCATCGCTTGTACTTGTGGCAAGACCTGCAAAGAAGGAAACTGTAAATAATGGTACTAAGAAAAGGGATATCTTCCTTTGTATGGATGTATCATATTCTATATATGAGCTGAATGCAGATCTGGTAGATAGTCTTCAGGATGTAGTTGCAGGACTAGACGGAGATAGATTTGGAGTTTGTATTTATAATACATCATCTGTCCTGTATGTTCCTATGACAGATGACTATGACTTTGTTATTGGAAAACTGGAAGAAAGCAAGGAGTACTTTGCGCTTCAGAAGGAATATATGGATAAGTACTATAATCCAGATACTGGTTACCTGGAATATAATACTTCAGAATATGATGAGTTTGCTGAGTATCAGGAAAAACTGGAGTATTATGATGCAGGTACTCTTGTAAATAACTATACAAAAGGAAGTTCACTTATTGGTGAGGGACTTGCGTCCTGTATGTACAGTTTCCCAAGACTAGATGATGAGGACAGAACACGAATCATCATAATGTCTACAGATAATGCTCAGGAAGCTATTTCTAAGCCGTTAGTAGAGCTGGATGAGGCAACAGATCTTTGTAAGAAAAATGATATTAAGGTATTTGGTATCTTCCCTAACAGAGAAGCCTGGAGTGGAATGAATAATTCAGACTATGATAAGGATGAAGAGGCTCTAAAGACCTGTGTTGAAAAGACAGGTGGGAAGTTCTATAAGCAGAGCGAGAGCCTTTCTGTAGATGACATCATTGCAGATATAGAAAGAGAAGAGGCACTTGAGGTAGAAGAGGTTACTATTACCAAGATAGTAGATAAGCCGGAAATACCAATAATCATCCTTCTTATATCTATTTCGACAATACTGATAATAGGACTGGTGATAAGAGTATGATAACAAAACCAATAATTCCGTTATTTATAGCTGTACCAGTTCTGCTGATAGTTTTAGTACTGTATATTATCGGAATATTTAGAAAATCAAAGAAGTTAAGATTTAAGATTCTTGGAGTGATCAGAATTACAATAATTGTAGTCCTCGCATTTTTGTCTAATCTCAGGATTATGGATAAGAAGTTCAATGCCCAGGTGGAAATGAAGAATCTGGATGTACTCTTCGTGGTTGATACCACTATTAGTATGTGGGCACAGGATTATGGTGGAAGTCATGAGAGAATGGAAGGGGTTCAGTATGATGCTGAGAATATCATAGATGAGCTCTCCGGAAGTAACTTTGGTCTCATAAGATTTGATAACAGATCGCAGATACTTGCTCCATTTACACAGGATCATGAAACTGTAAAAGACGCATTTTCCACTATTAAGGAGCCGGATATCAATTATGCAAGAGGTAGTTCTCTGAATGTCTGCTACGATGACCTGGAGTCACTGCTTTTATCATCTAATGCAAAGGATGAAAGACTAACGATTCTATTCCTTATTACAGACGGAGAGATTACAGATGAATCAGAACTCCGATCATTTAAAGAATTAGAGCAGTATGTAGACGCTGGAGCGGTTCTAGGCTATGGTACAAAAACCGGAGGAATAATGGAGTACGGAAGCTATGGCAATCGTGTTAAGGATCCGGAGACAGGAAAGGATGCTGTTTCAAAAATTGATGAGGGGAATCTGGAGCAGCTAGCCAGTGATCTGGATATTGACTATATTCATATGAATAATTACTCCAATATTGCATATCTTATTGAATCAATCAAGAACGGAAGTTCGCTTACTATTGAGAAGTCAGATTCAGTAAGCTACGAAGATACATATTATTATTATGTGATACCACTTATATTTATGCTTTTAATAGAACTGATATTATTTATCAGGAAGGGAAGACTATAAAGGATTCTATAATTAATGAAAGATAGTAATAAGAAGAAAACTGAAAAAAGACCTGGAAAGATAGAGTTTTCTGAAGGACTTACGAGGGCTGAGAAGCGAGCAATAAAAAAAGAAGAACGAATCAAAGACAAGGCTCGAATCAAGGCTGAGAAGAAGGAAGACAGAGAGGCGCTTTTCAAGGTTGAGGACCCTATATTCTTTATGAGGATAGTCAACGTTATAAGCGTAATCCTTGCCATAGTTGCACTGTTTTTTGGAATCAGATATATTATAAACGGAGTATTCCTGATAAACTATAATCATGGAAAGTATTCCTATAAAACAGAGGAGTTTCTTCAAAAGGTAAATATTCCAGAGGGATATCTTCCATTTTATAATGCTGGAAATGCATATTATATGCTTGAAGATTATGACCAGGCTATAGTAAGCTATAAGCAGGCACTTGAGTCTCATCCTACTGAGAAGAAGGAATGTGATATAAGAGTTAATCTTGCACTTGCTATGCTTCATAAGATTGATTTTGATAATATTAATACAGAGAAGCAGAAGGCAAATGCTATTAGAACTCTTCAATCCGCAAGAAATGTGCTCTGCGAAAAGGGCTGTGCTGATCCATATGGAACCAATGGGCATGATCCAGAAGCTGAACAGCTGAAGCAGGATATAGACAAGATGCTTGAAGAGCTCGATGCAGAACCACAGCCACCACAGAATCAAAGCGATGAAAATGAAGGTGGAGGCGGAAGTGATTCCGAGGACAAGCAGAAATCTCAAAGAGAGAAACAGCTTGAGAAGGAACTGGAAGAGCAGAAGCAGGAAAATATGGAAGAAAGACAGGAGACTCAGGACGCTGCTAATCAGAAGCAGGATGGTCAAGGCGGAGGACAAGGCGGAGGACAAGACGGAAGCAATTTCAATGGGAAAACCTGGTAATAAAGATAGAAATAAAAATATAAAAAAAGATAATAAAATAGATAAAGACTTAGTTGAAAAATCTTCAAAACTAACTTCAAAAAAAGCTGATACAAAGGCTGAGCAAAAAGCAAATAAAAAAGCCGAGAAGCAGGCTGAAAAAGCAGCGAAAAAGGAAAAACATAAAAAGCATAATAAGAAGAAAAATAATAGTCTTAAATGGGATAAGCTGGACAATACTGCCCAGCTTTTTCCCGTTATTGCGAGAGAGGGAATGAGCAATGTCTACAGGGTGTCCGTTCTTCTGAAGGAAGAAATCGATGGAGAAACTCTTCAGACTGCACTTGAAAAGGTGCTGCCTCATTTTGATATTTTTACAATGACGCTGAAAAGTGGCCTCTTCTGGCATTATTTTGAGGAGAATGAGAGCGAGCTTCCAAAGATAAAAGAGGAAAATGATTATCCATGCATGTTTATAAATCCACATGCCAATAATAATTATCATTTCAGAATGTCCTATTATAAGAACAGAATTAACCTGGAGGTATTTCATGCTCTTACTGACGGAAATGGGGCAATTAATTTCTTGAAAGAGATAACGTATCAATATATTAGACTTAAACATCCCGAGATTACAGGCAAGGTAAGGAACTCTCTTTCTTCAGAAACCTCCTTAAACGCGGAGGACAGCTATATTAATAACTATAAGAAGAAAGAAAAGAAGACCTATAAGACGAAGAGGTCTGTTATTCTTAAGGGTGAGAAGCTGACAGCAAATCAGCTGGCGGTTACTCACGGCATGATGTCTATTCAAGAAATCAAGGCGACTGCAAAGTCGTATGGAGTGACTATCAATCAATATCTTGTAGGAGTTTACACCTGGGCGATATATAAGAGTTATCTGAAGGGGCTTCCGTCAAAACATCCAGTTGTTACAGCTGTTCCCGTTAACCTCAGACCATATTTTGAATCTGAGACCAATAAGAATTTCTTTGTAGTGGTTTCTGCTATCTTTGAGCCGACAAAGAGTGAATATACTTTTGAGGAGGTTCTTTCAATTGTTGCTGAAAGTCTGAGAGAGCAGGTTACTAAGGAAAATCTTGAAAAGCTATTTTCTTATAATGTTTCAAATGAGATGAATTATCTTCTCAGGGCTGTTCCATTATTCCTTAAGAATATTGCAATCAGACAGGTATATAATGCTTCTGCGAAGGCGAATACGACAACAGTAACTAACCTAGGAATAATTAAGACTTCGGATCCATATTCTGAATACATTGAAAGATTCCATGCTATTCTTGCAATGTCCAAGGGGCAGAATATGAAGATGACGGTTATTTCTTATGAGGATACGCTTACACTGACGTTTAGTGCAAGTGTCATAGTTGAAAATATTCAGAAAATATTCTTTAGAAAACTGACAGAGGATGGCATTGGAGTTACCATAGAGACAAATGGAGTTTATTATGAGTGATACAGGTGTAATGAGGAGATGTCCTCGGTGCAAGATCAACTTAATAGATGATGCAATTGTGTGTCCACTGTGTCATGGAGTGGTGGAGTCAGATGAGGACAGGAATATGGAAGAAGCGTCTGTTTCTGTAACTTACCCTGATGTATCATCTTCCATAAAGATTTTAAGACTGGTTATCAGGATAGTTATATTTGCTGCTATCGTAACAGAGCTAACAGTGCTTATTGTAAATTATTTTACATTTACCGGAGTTTACTGGTCGCTGATTGTTGGAGCGGGACTTTTATATGGATGTGTAACTTTACTTTATTCAGTGAAGAAACGCCGGAGTATGCAGAGGATTGTTCAGGCACAGCTTTACTTTAGTCTCATACTGGTAGTTGTTATAGATTACCTGTTGGGATTCAAGGGATGGTCTCTCAGCTATGCATTTCCAATTGCTCTGGCGGGTGTTGATATAGCTATGGTAGTACTAATGATTGTCAAAATAGACGGCTGGCAGAGATTCATCATGACTGAAATTGTTGTATTTATTATAAGCGTAGTGCTTGTGATACTTAATTTTTGTGGCTTGATTCATGGACTTATATTTACTTTTATAGCAACCGTATTTACAGGAGTAGTTCTTTTGGGGACAATTATGTTTGGACAGAAAATGATTTCAAATGAGATAAAAAGGCGTTTTATGATCTGATATTTGTTTCGTTAAAAAGGAGTACAGTATTGGCAGAGGAACTAAGTTTTAAAAGTAAACTTGTCAGGTACCTTGTATCTGAATTTAACAGCAGGAAATCTTTGACGGATAAATTTACTGCTGGCTCTTACGGCAAGAGTGATATGGATATTGACTACAAGTATCCGGAACATCTTGTAGCGGAAAGAATCGATATGGGTAACTTCGAGATGGAAAAGCTTGTATGGATTCAAGAAAAAGAATCAGAAAAAATATCAGATAAAGAATCATACGACATATTGCCCGATGAAGATTTGAGGATTAATAGTTCACGAAGCAGGTGGGTAATCCTGCAGCTTCATGGTGGTGGATATGTCGGTGCCATGAGAAAGCAGTACAAACAAATGGCTGGTCTATATTCCGAGGTAGGAGGAGGTGCTACAGTACTGACTGTAGATTATAGAGTGGCACCAGAATATCCATTTCCTGCTGCTTTGGAAGATGCCATGGCTTCCTATGACTGGTTGTTGGAGCATGGGTATAAACCAGATCAGATAGTACTTGCAGGAGATTCAGCAGGTGGAGGTCTTTGCATGGCACTATGCCATACGCTTAAGTCAATGTGGAGAGAACTTCCTGCAGGAATTATTGCTATGTCGCCATGGACTGATCTTACGGTAAGCGGTCCTTCATATACAGAAAACTATGATATAGATCCTGTATTTGGAAATGATCGTTCAGCGCTTATTTTCGATAATCCTTATATAGGTGATGCAAATCCTAGAGATCCACGAATATCTCCAGCGTTTGGAGATTTCACCGGATTTCCACCGATGCTTATTCAAGTTGGGACTAATGAAATGCTTCTCAGTGACTCAGAGCTGGTTGCAGGGAAAGCAAAAGCGGCAGGAGTAAAGGTTCGTTTTACAAAATATCCTGGAATGTTTCATGTGTTCCAGATGGCAGGAACAATAATGCAGGAATCTAAAATGGCCTGGGCTGAGGTTAAGAGATTCTTAGAAGAAATTTAGAAAAAGAATAAAAATATAATTATAAATATAAAAACATATTGAAATGATATAGCAGAAATATAGAAAAGAGGTAATAAAAATGCAGAAGTTTTACTTAGAAAATATGTATCTTAAGGTAACAATCAATCAGCAAGGGGCTGAGCTTGCCAGCATCCTATCTAAGGAAAATGGAAATGAGTATCTCTGGAATGCTGATGAGAAATACTGGAAGAGAAGTGCTCCTGTTCTGTTCCCTATAGTAGGAAGCCTTAAAGACAGTAATTTTGTTGTTGACGGAACGAACTATCCAATGTCTCAGCATGGTTTTGCCAGAGACCTTGACTTCAAGATGATTAAACAGCCGGATGGAAAGAAGATTATCTTTAGGCTGGAGTATGATGAAGATACAAAAAATGTATATCCTTATAGATTTGCTCTTGAGGTCGAGTATAATCTTGATGGATATAAGCTCACTACTACTTGGAGAGTATTCAATCTTGATGATAAGGAGATTCATTTTCAGATAGGAGGACATCCTGCATTTATGTGCCCTCTTAAGAAGAATGAAAAACAGACAGATTACTTCCTTAACTTTGACACGGATAAGGATTTGAAGTATGGACTTCTTAACGATAAGGGACTTCTGGAGTATGAGGGAAATATACTAGCAAACGATGGAGGACTTGTTAAGATAGATGAGCATATGTTCGATAAGGACGCTCTGATCTTTGAAGGCAGTCAGGCTAATAGGGTTGAGCTTTGCAAACCGGATGGTATGGCATATGTTTCGGTTATTTTTGAAGCTCCACTCTTTGGACTGTGGTCACCAGCTGGAAAGGGTGCTCCATTTATCTGTATAGAGCCATGGTATGGAAGGGCGGATAAGGATAGCTTTTCTGGTGATATTACAGAAAGAGAATATGATAATAAATTGGCTGTAGGTGAGACATTTGAGGCATCTTATGTGATTGAAATAGGCAATTAGTTTACATAAATATTTGTTTTGATTTACATAAAAAAATAATGTTTTTACAATTACTAAAATGTGACAAAATTATTACGAGAAATGTAATAAATCCTTGACTTTTAGCGCTTTTATAATATAATTTAATAGTGTATTTTAGTTCAAGTTCAGGGGGCTAGAATAGCAAAAATATAAGTATTTTTTAGGAGGATTTTATACCATGA
>CACZRU010000120.1 GCA_902783605.1 uncultured Lachnospiraceae bacterium | reverse complement strand
GCTAACATAAGAGCAGAGGAGACAGGTAATCCTGCAGCTGCTATGGAAATGCCTGATGGCAGCATCCTTACAGGAAAGACATCAACTCTCCTTGGTGCATCTTCAGCACTTATACTGAATGCACTCAAGGTTTTAGCTGGAATAGATGACAGTGCAAAGCTTATCTCCCCACAGGTTATTGAGCCTATCATGGAGCTTAAGGTTAACTACCTTGGAAATCATAATCCGCTCCTGCACATCGATGAGATACTCATCGCACTTTCAGTAGAAGCTAACACAAACCCAGAGGCGAAGGCTGCATACGCACAGCTTCCAAACCTTGCAGGACTTGAGGTTCATTCCTCAGTAATCCTTTCACAGGTAGATGTGGCAGTATTCAAAAAGCTTGGAGTAAACCTTACATGCGAACCTCGCTACCAGACAAAGAAGCTGTTCCACACCTAAGAATGACTCGAGATAATATTTTAAGATTAGTCACTCTGTCTGATGGGTAAAAACAGTTGACAAAATTATGACAAATTTGAAGTAATTATGATATTGGTCGGATGACACTTTGATGTCTCCGGCCTTTATCTTTTTGTAAAATTAGTGATTACATTGGTTTTACAATGTAATTTATCTAGTGCCTAATAGGGCAAAATGAGTTATAATTACATGTCGTAAAATATGCCACAATTTAAATGGGGTGTAGTAATTATAGCTTATCTAAAAATAATATTATTCGTATTTATATTCACACTACAATGGAGGGAAAAATGAGAAAGTTAAAGAGAGCGCTATGTGCAGCCTTAGCCGGCGTGATGGTTTTCAGTCTTGCTGGCTGTGGAAAGAATAGCGGTAGTGGAACGGGAAATGGAAATGGAAGTGGTAAATCCAGCGAAGCAAAGAATGAAAATCCTGACACGGTTTTTGGTCTGGATGACTCATTTAGCATTGATGGTATTGAAGGAGAGGTTACCTCATTCGTTTTAAGTGGAGATAAGCTGTATATTGCTTCTTCAGAATGGGTTGAGGATGCGTCAGAGAGTGATGCTTCAGAAACAGACAGTGAGTATTTGGCAGAGAATCCAGAGGGATCAAGTACAACAAGGGTGTACAGCTGTGCTCTGGATGGAGGAAGTGCTGAGCTGTTATATGAGCATGAAGAATTTGGCAGTGTATATCTGAATAAGCTTGTTGCCAAGCCAGATGGTACTCCTTGTTTCGTCATGACAGATTATGGCGAGGATGGTGATAAGGCAAAATTTCCATACTATGAGTATGATGGAAGTGAGTTCAAAGAGGTTATGGATCTTGCAAGCCTTTCAAGCAGTTCGGATACATATATTGATAAGGTATACTATCTTGAAAATGGTAATTTTGCCATTGTTTTTGAATCAGAGATAAAGATTCTGGATTCAAATTTTAAAGAGGTTTCAAGTGTTAATGCAGAGGATGGATATTTCGATGCAACTGCTATAGATAAAAATGGAGATATCATAGCCTGCAGCTACGATTACAATGAAGAAACTGAAGAGTCTTCTTGTACGGTAAAAAAGTTAGATATAGAACAGGGGAAATTTACAGATGAATATCCTGTGGAGGTTTCATATATCCCTGGCAATGATGGACTTATGACAGGTGTTGGAGATTATGATTTCTTCTATAAGACTTCATCAGCACTTTATGGATATAAGTATGCAGATAAGGCTGGAACAAAGGTTTTTGATTTTGGATCATCAGATGTAAATTCAGATTATATATATGGTATCAAAATGCTTAGTGCAGATGAATTATTATGTACATACTATGATGCTGATGATGTTGAAAATGCTACTGAAAGAATTGTAAAATTTAAAAAGGTTGATCCTTCAGAAGTTAAGGACAGAGTTATACTTACATTAGGCTCAACCTACGGAAATTATTTCCTGAAGCAGGCTGTTTCAGAGTATAACAAGTCACAGAGCAAGTATAAGATTAAGTTTATAGATTATAGTGAAGAATCTGATCCGGCATCAAAG
Organism: uncultured Lachnospiraceae bacterium; assembly: GCA_902783605.1. Taxonomy (GTDB): domain Bacteria; phylum Bacillota; class Clostridia; order Lachnospirales; family Lachnospiraceae; genus Eubacterium_Q. Next base: position 543 of record CACZRU010000120.1, on the reverse strand, counting down.
CTTAGTGCTGATATTGCAGCAGGAGATATTCCGGATATGCTTGATGTTTCTGATGGTGTAGGTAATATGTCACTAAATCAGTGCATTGCAAAGGGACTTCTTGAGGACCTTACTCCATATGTTGAAAAGGACCCAGATATTAAGAAGGAAGATTTTATTCCTTCAATGTACGAATCAATGCTTCATGATGGAAAGCTTTATTATTCAACCTCTGGTGCAAGCATTATGACACTTATAGCAAGAAAGTCAGAGGTTGGAGATGAGATGGGCTGGACCTTCCAGGAGATGAAGGAGTATGTTGATTCACAGCCTGATAACGCAAGAATCTTCTATTCAGATAACAAGACTGATATACTTGAAAGCTTTATGTACAGCTGTGGTAAAGATTTTGTTAACTGGGATAAGGGTGAGTGCTACTTCGATTCACAGGATTTTAAGGATGTTCTAGAGATGTCTAACAGAGGCACCAATGATGAAATGGTATATGATGAAGAAATGCCTTCAACAGCTGAGTTGATCAAGAATCACGAAATGCTTTTTGTT
>CACZRU010000119.1 GCA_902783605.1 uncultured Lachnospiraceae bacterium | reverse complement strand
TCCTTTGCAGGCTCATTTCCTGTATATCCAATTATTCCGCACATAATTCGTCTCCTTTCGTGCACGCCATAATAATGACATAATAAGTTTCTTATTCTTTCTATCGAAATAATCAAAGAACAATCAAAGACTAATTATTATGTCACATGTAAATAAATTTACGCACGCTTTATATCCCTCTGTTCTACAGTCGCCTGTAGTTTTTAAAGATATAAATCACGAATGTGCCATCCGAAAGAGCATCCGCCGAATTTTTTCGATCAGGCTGTCCGCCTGTCTTTTCGATAACTCTTTACCTCGTCGAGTGCCTAAGCATGTTATCAAGCACTATGGCGCTAAGCTTTCTAAAACTTTCCAAAGTCGTCTTCTCCTTACAAAACGACCGCACCCATTATACCATATAGGATGCATCAATATCAAATCATATGCTTAACGCCATATTTTTTTTATTTTCTATTCATTTTTGGTGCTTCAATAATCGGCTTTTCTTCTATGTTTTCTATATTGTCACCTGCATCAGCTGCTGCACCCATTTTTCCTTTAATGCCTCTGATGCTCTTCTCTCTATCCTGAACCTGCTTACCAATCGAAATATCCTTATCCGGAATAAACTTTGTAAGTTTCTCCAGTTCTTTTGCTACCTCTTGACCGTAACCCTTGAAAGATTTTGAAGCTTCAAATCGTCTCTGTCCATCTTTAGTTGCAGGTCCTCCAAAAGGAGTATCATGCCAGATAACATATTCTTCCGAGATATCCATCCAGTGCTCTTGCATATCCGGCACACTTATTTAGCAGTTCATCTCTTTTATCAAGCTGGGTAAATTTTGTTTCCGACAATTCATCTATCAGTTTTAATCCCAGGTCTTGTGACACTCCTGCCGGCATAGAACTAATCACTTCATACAGCTCCATCAGCATTTCCATATCAGCTGGCGTCCAGCCATTCCCAATAGCAGCAATAAGAAAATTGCATTCTTCTATTTCTTCCAGGTTTAGGATTTGTTCTTTATTAAGAGAAATCAACCTATACTTTAATACTTCGGTATATACAGTTTTTATATCCGAAACCCAATTAAGGGTAAGTGTTCCTTCATCTCTCGTTTTTTGTATCCCTCTGAAAGGTTTGTCAGTACTATTTTGGTATTTTCACTGATTGGCATAGCATTCTCCCTAAATAAAGTTTTCTTTTACTCTTAATGATTATACCACTAATGTATAACAAAAGAGCAACACCAAGTTGAAATGTTCCCCTATTAAATAACCATTTTAAGGCAAATAAAAATCCCCTTAGTCTAAAAAACTCTCATTTTCCAGACAAGGGGATAAGCATTGAATCTAATTATTATTTTTTCTAACTAAATTTTACTTCTTATTTCTTATTTTACTTCTTGTTTTCTGCATCTGCAGGTGATGCTTCCGGCATTTCAGGCGATGCCTCAGGTATATCCGTAGGTGCATCTGTAGGTGTAGCACCTTCTGAACCCTCATGTATTTCTACAAGGATTATCTTTCTATCTATATTCCTGAAGTCCTCATTTCCAATGTAGTAGGTATCCTCTGTTGTAATGATTCTTACCTTAACCTTCTCGGCTGAAGCATAGTTTATATCTTCAACAGCTCCTGCAAGAATTCCTATAATACCGCTGGCGAATTCATACTCATACTCTTCTTTAGTGTAATCATTATAATCACCATTTTCTACTGCTGTATTGAATTTCTGGACGTACTCGACTATTTCCGGATTAGTCTGATTGATAATATCTATCGGATAAATAGTAACATCCACATAATAGATATTGTTATCTTTATAAGCTTTTCCAACATCAAACTTCGCCTTTCCATAAATCTGTTTAGCCAGATTTACCATAGCCGGCGCCAGCTCTGGATCACCTGAAATATCAAGCCCATAGTAAGCTGAAAGATTATCCGCTAGTCGAGTTACATTCTGCAGATATACCGCTTCCGCATCCTCTTCATTTGCACCTGTAAGCTTGACATATTCATTGGTCACGCCCAAATAATTTGAAGTTATAAGACTCTTTACATACGCCTGATAATTTGATGCATTTGAACCACATCCTGTAAGACTTATAAGCAGTCCCAGACAGAGTATCAGGCAGATGTATTTTTTAATCCTATTCACACTATCACCTTAAATAATTATTGTTTATTAATCTATTATCCAAATAATAACTCAGTAAATCATCTAAATGACTTCTTAATCATAATTTTTTAGCTGATTTTTTAGCTGTTCTTTTAGCTGATCATTGAACCAGCTGGAACATCTTTATCTGCAGTAAGGAGTGCAAGCTTTCCTTCTTCGTCCTCCGCACAGAGAAGCATACCTTCTGAAAGTGTACCTGCAAGCTTTGCTGGTGCAAGGTTAGTAATAACAACAACCTTCTTTCCAACCATATCTTCAGGACTATAGTAGTTCTTTATACCAGATACAATCTGAAGCACTCTTCCTGCAACCTGTACCTGTGAACAGAGAAGTTTCTTGGAATTAGGCACCTCTTCACAAGAAAGCACTTCACCAATCTGAAGCTGCATCTTATCAAATTCTTCAATAGTAAGAATCTTCTTCTGAATAGCCTCAACCTTTGTTGGCTCAGTCTTTTCCTCCTTTGCCTTCTTCTCAGCCTTTTTCTTCTCCTCTTCAGGATCTGGAGCTGGCTCTTCTGGCTTAGAAGGGAAGAGTCTTTCGATCTCATCAAGCATCTTCTCAGTATCTATTCTTGCAAAAAGAATCTCAGGAGAATCTGTAACCTTTCCACCATTTGGATAGAGGCCGAAAGTTCCCATCTCAGTAACACTTCTCTTATTAGTATTCAGCTGCTTAAGAATACTCTCAGATGTCTGAGGCATAAATGGTTCAAGAAGTGATGCACCAATTGTGATACTCTCAATCAGGTTATAAAGAACAGTATTAAGTCTGTCTCTCTTATCCTCTTCCTTAGCAAGCGCCCAAGGCATTGTCTCATCGATATATTTATTACATCTCTTGAAGAGATTCCATATCTCAGTCATAGCATCAGCAACACGGAGCTTGTCCATGCAGATGTTTACTCTGAGTCTTGTATCCATTGCTACTCTCTTCAGATCATCATCAACATCGTCATTTACACCGCTGTTATTAACCACACCATCAAAGTACTTATTTGACATAGAGATTGTTCTATTAACAAGATTACCAAGTACATTTGCAAGATCTGAGTTAACTCTCTCAATAAGAAGCTCCCAAGATACAACACCATCATTTTCAAATGGCATCTCATGCAGAAGGAAATATCTTACAGCATCAACGCCGAAAAGATCTACCATATCATCCGCATAAAGAACATTTCCACGAGATTTACTCATCTTGCCATCAGACTGCAGAAGCCATGGATGTCCAAATACCTGCTTGGGAAGTGGCTGACCCAGTGCCATAAGCATGATTGGCCAGTAAATGGTATGGAATCTAAGGATATCCTTGCCGATCAGATGGAGGTCTGCAGGCCAGTACTTCTTGTAAAGCTCGTCGCTGTTTCCATCTACATCATAGCCAAGACCAGTGATATAGTTTGAAAGTGCATCAATCCAAACATAAACCACATGTTTCTTGTCAAAATCAACAGGAATACCCCATTTAAATGATGTTCTTGATACACAGAGATCCTGAAGTCCCGGTTTAAGGAAGGTATTTACCATCTCATTCTTTCTAGCTTCAGGCTGAATAAATTCTGGATGATCCTCTATATACTTTATTAACTTAGGTGCATACTTGCTCATCTTGAAGAAATATGCTTCCTCTGACGCTTCCTTAACTGGTCTTCCACAGTCAGGACAGCATCCATCAACAAGCTGTGACTTTGTCCAGAAGGACTCACAAGGTGTACAATAAAGTCCATCATAAGAACCTTTGTAAATATCTCCCTGGTCATACAGCTTCTTGAAAATCTTCTGTACCTGCTTCTCATGATCCTCATCGGTTGTTCTGATGAACTTATCATATGAAGTATTCATAAGATCCCAGATACGCTTTATCTCTGCAGCCTTCTCATCTACAAATTCTTTTGGAGTATTCATCTCCTCGAAAGCCTTGGTTTCAATCTTCTGTCCATGCTCATCGGTTCCTGTCTGGAATCTAACATCATATCCGATGAATCTCTTGTATCTTGCGATACTGTCTGCCAGTACGATCTCGTAGGTATTGCCGATATGAGGCTTACCTGATGCGTACGCAATTGCAGTTGTAATGTAATAAGGTTTCTTTGCCATTTCTTTTTTCTCCTTCGTTCTCTTCTTCACACTATGTCTCTTAAGCGAATGAAACTTATCGTTACAAATGCTAAGTATGAGTAACAAAGCGCTAGATGTTATTTTATCACAATGTGATTAATTATAAAAGCAGAAAATCGGGCATCAAACGCCCGATTTCCTAAAATGTAATATATAAATTTTCAAATTATCAATCTTGTTTATTGAACCTCTTCTCTATTTGAAGAGTCATCGTCATCTATTTTTTTGCTTGCCAGCTCAAGCTTGCATTTTATCAGTTCTTTCTCATCCTTTGCATGAAGCATCATTCCACCAAGAGCAGAAACTTTCTTATCGAACTCCTCATAACCTCTCTTAATAAACTCAATGCTTTCAATAGTACTAATTCCATCTGCTGCAAGTGAAGCGATAACAAGTGCAGCACCAGCTCTAAGATCAGAAGCAACCATATTAGCTCCACTATATTTAGGAACTCCAGTAATTATTGCCGAGTTACCTTCCACTCTGATTTTCGCTCCCATGCGGGCAAGCTCAGAAACATATCTAAAACGATTTTCAAAAATACTTTCTGTTACAACACTAGTTCCATCAGCCATTCCCAGAATAGCAGCTATCTGAGCCTGCATATCTGTAGGGAAACCTGGATATGGAAGTGTCTTAAGCTGAGTTGGCTTCAGTTTTCCATCTGCCATAACTCTTACAGAATCATCATATTCAATAACGTGAGCACCCATCTCAGAAAGCTTTGAAGAAATAGCCTCCAAATGCTTAGGAATTACATTTCGAACTAAAACATTTCCACCAGTAGCAACTGTCATTGCCATAAATGTTCCAGCCTCTATCTGATCTGGAATAATCGAATATTCAGCGCCATGCAGCTTCTCAACTCCACGAACACGTATAACATCTGTACCAGCGCCTCTGACACTTGCTCCCATTGTATTAAGGAAGTTGGCAACATCAACTATATGTGGTTCTTTTGCAGCATTTTCTATGGTAGTCTTTCCTGGTGTTAGTGATGCTGCAAGCATAATATTGATGGTGGCACCAACAGATACTGTATCAAGATAAATATGTGCACCCTTTAGTTCCTTTGCTTGAGCGATAATACTTCCACCAGAAACTATCTGTGTAGTTGCACCAAGTTTTTCAAAACCTTTAATATGAAGATCTATAGGTCTAGCACCAATATCACAGCCTCCAGGAAGAGCAACATTAGCATACTTATGCTTTCCTAGAAGAGCTCCGATCAAATAATAAGACGCTCTTATCTTACGTATATACTCATCATCTACTGGCTGTCCCTCTCTGACACCCTTGCCACAGATTACCACTGTATGTTCATCCTTAAACTCAACAGTTGCTCCAATATTTTCAATCGCCTTAAGCAAGGTTCTTGTATCAGAAACATTAGGAACATTTTCAATTGTTACCTTATCATCAGTCATTACAGCAGCCGCAAGGATACCCAGTGCTGCATTTTTAGCACCAGCTATTACAACCTCTCCCTCAAGGCGTTTTCCACCTCTGATGACATATTTTTCAGAATCCTGTCCCATGCTCTCTTTCCTTAACTAATATAACATTAATCAACTACAAAGCTATCGTTATAAATTAATTCTTAATTAATATTATATATATTTTTTATATCAAACAAATGAACCCAAAATTTATTATTTTGATATTCCATTTTGAATATTCTTTGGTTCACATAATATGACGCAATTATGACTAAAACATTATAACATAAATTTGTATAATGTAAATACTAAATTTTACAAAATTGTTACAAAAGAATTAAATTTTTATATATTTTTTCTCGGAATCCACTATTTATCTACAAAAAACACTTATCCTGCACATTTTTACACATCATAAATACTATATTCTTGTAAGCAGGAATAATTATTAAACTATGACATTTTTTCCATATTTTCTATGATTCTCTTCTTACCAAAGAACACCATTCTAAGCATAAAGATTACAAGAATTATAAGCATTACCAGATAATATGCTGTGAGTGGAAGTTTTAGAAGCTCATAAATCAGGAGCCCAAGCCCTACTACCACAAGGCTGAGTACCATCATGATGGCCATATTAAAGAAGGTATTCAGGTTACCTCTAAGGGCAGCATATTCATCATCCCATTCAACATATGGGGCTGAGCTGTCCATGATCATTCCGATGACCAATGATATCATATGTGCAAGAATCATTACCAACATATAAAACACGCTCATAAATACAGGTGTATGAAGATACACGCATATGATTATGTTTGTGAGTACAAGAGCAGGTATAGTAAACAGCATGCTGACAGCAGCCTTTGCATACATTTGAACCTCATATGGAACCGGTATAAACTTGATGAGACTAAGATGCTGTCCTTCTCTTGTAAATGCAGTTGATGCAAGCGAATTAAGTGCTGTAGCTATAAAAGCTATAGAAATAACCACCATGAGCATTATCATTCCTGCTCTTTCCCGTCCCAGCTGGTACATTTCTATAAAGGAGACCATTCCACCCTTATCCTTTGTAAAATGAAACAGCATCCATGCGCCTGCTGGCCAGATAACATTTATATATGCACAGTTGCCTGAAAAAGCCTTGGTTCGGAGTATTACACGCAGTTCCTTCATAATGCTCGCCTTGAACTGAGAACTGTCTGTAATATCCTTTGATTTTATCGATGCTTTCTTGGAAGATCCAAGTGAAGCCGCAGTATAAAGTCCTTTTTGATAAAGAGCTTTTCCAAGGAAGAAAAAGATAACAAGTATTACGGCACTTCCCAGGATACTAAGGAGAAGCCACAGAATGTTCCCCTCACTGATGGCCTTTGAGAGCCATGGTACCGGAAAGAAAACAATGTTAAGAGTCCTAAGCAGAATATTCTTTCCACTTCCAAGAGACTCCACATAATTCTCCATATTAATATCACCTATTCCCTTCAGCGACAGAAGGAAAAGGCCGGCAAACAAAAGCATAAATACAGTAGATATACGGTAAAACGTCTTTGTATTCTTAACTTTACTGAGAGATGCCATCAGAATCAGACTGAAGATTGCACAGTATAGCATAGGAACAAGCGGAATAAGGAATATTCCCAGCACCGCCCCCAGAATAGATACTGGATGAAGCGCAGCAGATAGGCCTATATTTCGCCCAACAGCTATAAAGTAACCCACAAATACTGCAATAAGTACAAGAAATTCCATAACGCTCTCTGCGAAATAGGCATACAAGAATTTCGCCATCATAAGGTGATGTGACGGGATTGGCAGAGTAACAAAATGCTCCCTGTCGGAGGAGAAAAACATTACGCTGAAAATAATAAGAATACCGAAAATCATTGAAAACGCTGACAAAATCTGCATCTCAAAAAGCATTCCGCCACCAGGGCTTCCAGCCTCGATAAGAGCCTCTGTCATAACATAGCTGATAAAACCAACTATCAAAGTACATGGAATCATTATTCCAAGCCCCGCGATAACAGCAAGCACCTTATAACCCACACTGTCAGGCATCTGCATTTCAGTATTCTTGCTAAGAATTTTAGTAAGAGATCTAATTCCAATTGTATTCATATATAAACCTCATAAAGTGCATTTCGGTGCATTTTACACATTTCCTACCATGCTGATAAAAATAGCCTCAAGATCCTCGCCAGGATGCTGAGCCTTAAGCTCTTCAACAGTACCCTGGTAAAGATTATGACCATGATTGATAATCATAATTCGGTCACAGAGCTTTTCAGCCACCTCAAGCACATGTGTGGAAAACAGGACAGCATTTCCCTTTTCTGCATGTTCTTTCATCATCTGCTTAAGCTCAAATGCAGCAGTTGGATCAAGTCCTGTCATTGGTTCATCAAGAATCCATGCAGGTGGATTATGAATGAGCGCAGCTATAACCATAGTCTTCTGACGCATACCATGGGAGTACTCCTTCATAGGACGACCAAGACTGTCCCTGATTCCAAATCTGTCAGCAAGCTCATTTATCCTGTCTTCACGAGTTTCCATAGGAACCCGATAGAGGTTTGCTATATAATTTATATATTCTATTCCGGTAAGTTGAAGGAGAATATCAGGATTATCTGCAACATAGGCAAAGCTTTCCTTAGCTTTAATTGGCTCCTTAACTATATCGAAGCCATTTATCACAGCACTGCCTTCCGTAGGACGCAGAATTCCTGTAAGCATTTTAATAGCAGTAGTTTTTCCCGCTCCATTCGGTCCGGCAAATCCAACTATCTCACCGGGCTTTATTTCAAAGGACAGGTCATCTACTGCCTTAAAATCTTTCCCGTACACCATTGAAAGATTATTTGCTTTAATCATATTATAACTCCTTT
>CACZRU010000118.1 GCA_902783605.1 uncultured Lachnospiraceae bacterium | reverse complement strand
TCTACCATATCCTCTGAAATATGACCTTCATCTGATAACACTGTTGGATTATCACTTTCCCAGACTATCTTTATTCCACTTGTTTTATACTTCTTTGGAAAAAACATATCGGTTGTAACTTCATCAAATCCAGGATTATCTGCCAGTATTACCAAATCCAAGTATTCCTTTACTTCATTGGCCACTTCATGAAATTCAGCTTCTGTATATTCTCTCGGTTTTACCTCTAAGCTATATGTCTCACTCTTGTTTGTAGTTTCATCTACCAGATTAAATTCAATATATTCAGAATTCTCTCCAGCCTCTGGTCTTTCAACCTTCAGCGAATCATCTTCACTTTCCGGTACCCAGCTCAGCCCAAACACCAATACCATAAACATGATCAAAACCATTAATAAACTATGTATGTATCCGGCGATCCACCTATCCGTTTCTTTTTCTAATGCCACCTTATTCAAAGGAGTTATCCGGCATATAAGTTTCTTGATTCTTGCTCTAACTCCAGTTCTCTTATCTATATGATTTTTAATATTCCAAGACAGCCACCAGATTGGGCTTATTCCATCCTTATACTTGCTGTAGTTTTTTCTGCTGATCAGCGCTAACATACAGATGATCAACAAGACTGATAAACTAATATATCTCGCCATACTACCTGTCCTTTCTATTGATATGCCATTTTAGGTATTTATTTCTACGATTTTCTTACCAAGTGAATCTGCAAATATATTGATAACAAGTACAACCGTCATAACTATGCGCCCTATAATAGTTTGGTATAAAGGATCCATAAAACTTCCACTAGTAACTCTTAAAAAAATAATTACCACTGCAGGCATAAAAACCATCACCTGCTGTTCAAGCTTTTTAGCTGCTACCATGACCTCCAGCTCGGCTTCAAGTTCTATTCCCTCTATTATCCGATTGACGGTATCCTTGATGATCTTAATTGCATTTCCTCCGGTCTTCTTTATCGTCGAAACCACTTCAACAAAATCATATATTTCTAAAATATCCTCCCTATTTGCAAAGTCGCTAAGCGCTTCCTCAAGAGGAATATTTATATTTATCTTTTTTTGAATTATTTCTATTTCTTTTACAATCTCTGCATTATCTCCATGGAGTTTCCTCAGCTCATCTCCAGATAAAAATATCGCTCTGTCTAGAGAACTTCCCGACTCCAAAATATTGAGCATTGATGTAAGAAAATCCTTAAACTCATCCAGAATCAAAGCCTTCTTCTTTCGTTGTTGTTTTTTTCTTACAAGCCTGTATCCATATAACCCAGCTGCTACACTCGGAATCATTCCCCAGAATTCCATATAGTAAACATAGGATGATACTGCAGTAATGATTCCTCCTGCGAAGAAAGCTTCCAAAAAATCTTTCCTAAATATTTTTTTCATTTATGTCTTTTTCCTTATTACTCCACGCATCCCTCGCGAAATATTTCAATAAGGCCTGCACCTATAAGCTTATTTACATTTTCCAGATCATTTATCTTCTGAAGTTCGCCATCCACAACCTCTCCCGACTTTTCACTTTCAATAAACCTGTACAGCTCCCGTGTAACAATCTCATCATTTTCCACACCAAGCACCTCCCTAATCTCTAATACCTTTCTTGTTTTATCTCTCATCCTTCCCAAATGAACCACTATATCTAATGCAGACGCAATCTGCTGTCTCACTGCTTTGAGAGGAAGATCCGCCCCCATAAGCACCATTGATTCCAGTCTAAGCAGCATCTCATGTGCTGAATTTGCATGACCGGTTGACAAGCTTCCGTCATGTCCTGTATTCATAGCTTGAAGCATATCTATAGCTGCGCTGTCTCGAACTTCTCCAACTATCAGCCTGTCAGGTCTCATTCGAAGACTGGTTTTTATAAGGTCGCGAATTGTTATCTGGTTGCGTCCTTCAATATTTGCATTTCTCGCCTCAAGTCTAACCAGATTAGTTTTCTTAAGCTGCAGCTCCGCAGAATCTTCTATAGTGATGACTCTCTCGTCATCAGGGATATACTCTGACAGCGCATTTAGGAACGTTGTTTTTCCAGCACCTGTTCCACCAGAAATAAAAATGTTATATCCAGCCATCACAAGACACTTTAAATAATTCGCCACCTCTTGATTAACAGCCCCAATATCAATCAGCTTATCCATGCTCATCATTTTCTTTGAGAATTTTCTTATCGTTACAGCAGCCCCATCCACCGATACACCTCTAAGTACAACATTTACGCGAGAGCCATTTTTTAAGATGATATCTACAATCGGATTCATCTCATTCACCATCCTATTAGCTTCTCCGACCATCTGCTGTATTACACTCATAAGTCTTTCACTGCTTTCGAAACATTTTTCAGATCTATATATAAGCCCATCTCTCTCATAGAAAATGTTATCGGGTCCATTTATCATAATTTCACTAATACCTTCGTCTTCTAAAAGATCTGACAGAACATCAAGTTTCCTAATCGAATTGAATATTTCATTTCTCAGTTCCAGTTTCTCCTTAAGCGGAATAAACATATCCTTGGATTCCTGAGCAATCGATATATCTATAAGACGTCCTACATCCTCATCTCGAATTTCACCAGACAGATCTATACTCTCCATCACCGTCTGTTTAATTCTCTTAGTGATTTCCACATCCATATTCTTGTTTCATCCCTTTTTTATCCTGATTTCAAAGATTCTCTTTCTCTCATCTTCTTTCCAAGACTTTCTTCTCACGACTCTCTCTTCAGCTTCCACAAGGTCTGAACCATTGCATTATCACCAGGCTCCACATTGGGGACATCAACGCTTATCAGCTTTGTTATGATATTTCTCAGCCCCATATCTTTAAGCATCTTCACAAATACTTCCAGCTTCCTTAACGATACATCGTCCCTTAGGACAGGCATGTAAATACGATCAAAAAGGGATAGAATCCTGAAATCTTCAATGGCGGCTGAACCTATATCGAAAACTACTGTAGTAAACCTGCCCAGCTTGAGAAGATAACCTTTAAGCATTTCAATATCTTCAAATGAAACATCGTGCGTATCAAGATAAGTCCCTGAAAGGAAAAGTTTATTGATACCATTTTCCGAAATAATCTGATCAAAAATCATCTTCTCAAGCTCCGGAGATCTGGACTTCAGCAAATACAAAATTTCATTGCTAGAAAGCTCAACATTATCGCAAAAATCTTCCATCGAAACATAGAGTCCTCCTCTCACCTCGTCATCAGATGCCAGAGCTCTTGCAAGTCTCGATTTTCCAGAACGTCCGATCGGTGAATATACAGCAATAACTGATTTTATATTTCTGACATTCGTCTGATTCACTGTTAGTACGGCCCTTATCTCCTTACATATAGAGTCAGCCTTTTGGTACTTAAAAATGCTATTTTCCCCCTCACAGTTATCAGACAGCAGTACCACCTTAACCTGCTGGAACTCATATCCTTCTTCCACAGACTCACAGCCCGTAAGATCGTCCGTTATAATTAAGTCAAGGTCCTGCACCGACAGATAATCTCTAACCGCTTTTATACTTGAAAATGCACTAAGACTTATTCCCATCTCCTTATTACTATTTGCATAATCCATAAGTGCAGTTGAATAATCCGTATCAGCATCACATATACCCACCTTGTAGGTTCTCATTTTTTAACCTCCTTTCCCGAGGTGATTGACCATAGATTATCACCAGCATCTTTTTCTCTCCACGCAAAAAAAGCTCAGTTATGTTGCGCAAACATCCTGAGCATTTTTTATGTTTTTATGCAATTTCTGTACTGTACATATGGGATTCTGGCGATTTCAGGCTCAAAAGGAAATGATCATTCCTGTTCATTTTATTCATAAACGAACAAAAAAAGCTCGAACATAGTTCCCGACTCTCTTCACAAACAGCACATTGCACAATACCTTTTGTGAAAAAAACCGGAAACAAATTCGAGCATTTATTAAATGTAAACTACTT
>CACZRU010000117.1 GCA_902783605.1 uncultured Lachnospiraceae bacterium | reverse complement strand
TTCTTCATGTTTTCTTCTGATACAGGATACTTCTCGAAAGCCTCCTGGAACAGTGCATTGAGGTGTGAGTAGCTGAGCTGAAGTGGCTCTGTATCTGCTGCTTCAAATGCAACACCCTTTGCATCCAGGTTGATTGGCTGAGCACGGTCGTAAACCTTATCAGATATAGCATATGTTGAATCATCGTTATTAGCTGTACCGATATACCACAGGTTCTGAGGTATGTGCAGCTTTCCATGATCCAGGTGAGTTGGGTCGGAGCTCCATACATTTGGAACGATGTCCAGTTCCCACTCATCCGCATTTGGCATTTCAAGGATAGATAACATTTCCGCAAAGTAATACTCAATACGAGCGATGTTCATCTCGTCGAGCAGGATGAGGTTAACGTTATCGTTGTAGCTTGAATCATATATTCTACGAAGAACTTCTGTCTCGTTGAAGTTCTTTGTGAATTCGTTGAAGTAACCAAAGAGCTCTGTTCTATCACGCCATGATGGCTGAACAGAAGCTATGGTTGTATCTACCTCCAGGAACTTACCAAATGAGTATGGCAGGGAGGTTTTACCTGTACCAGATATACCTTGCAGGATGATGAGCTTTGTAGAAGCCATACCTGCGATGAAAAGACGAACTGTCTTGATATCGTAGTACAGATGCATTCTGGAGCAGGCAAATCCACGGAATCTCTCGCAGATGCCTTCCAGTGTGATTTGATCGTCGTATGCTGGTGGAGTGTAGTTCTTATAGAACATATCAACTTCGTACAGCTTGGAGAATCTTCTGGTTGAGGTGATGATGATACCATCCTCGCCAGCAGCCTGAGAGATATTCTCAGCATCTTCATTTTCAAAGTCTGTCTCATTGAAGTTGAAGTTCATTCCACTGCCGCCACCAATCTGTGCGACCTTCATGGCCATGATCTCGTCCTTCTCTTTAGCCATCTTCATAACTCTCTTCTGAAGAACTGTAAGCTCTTCAAGGAGGTCTTCGTTACTTACGATGGAGTGACGGAATCTGACATACTTCCTTATTGCCATAAATATGAGGAATATGATAAGGACATGTATTGCGGTCACCACAATAATAGCCAGAATGGATAATATCCACCCGCCTGTCCCGAAATCCTTTGAATAGGATTTGAAGATATCAACATACGCCTTGATGTTGAAGATTTTGACTATTCCGAGTCCTATGCCTCTGAAGATCATGGCATAGCCCTCGAGCATTTCTGATATGAATGCGAAAAACCACCTTAAGAATCCGTCCACATTATTCCCCTTTTTTTAGATCCTTCGCCTGGGGGGCTCAGGATGACATTATAATTTACAACTTTTTATTAATTTAATTTATGCATTCGCTTCATCATCTGTTGAAGCATCTGCTACTTTTTTGGCTTCTTCTACAGTTTCTTCTACAGTTTCAGCAGCCTTCTCCACAGCTTCTTCTGCTTTTTCTGCTACACTTTCTGCAGCGTCTGCAGCCTTTTCCACAGCTTCTTCTGCTTTATCAGCTACACTATCTGTCGTGTCAGCTTCTTTTTCTTCAGCTTCTTTGGCCTTCTGTGCTGCCAGATATTCTTCTACAGCTTTTCTCTTGATTTCTTCTTCGTCTTCTTCTGACATCTCATTCTTTGTCTCAATGATTGTTGCCACGAACTTATACAGCTCGAAGATAAAGAATATTGCTATAGGAATAAGTACGCAGATGAAGAAGCCTTTCTTGGTCTTCAGGAAGTCCAGGAAGCTTCCAAGCTTACTTAACTTTGTATTGGTCCATTTACCAATGATGTCTGATGCGTATACTGGGAGTTCATCGTCTATAGCGTTGTTATCACCTCGGGTAACAAAGCTCAGATTGTTGTCTTCATTCTTAACTTCTACAATACGGTGAGTATTGATGATGCGGTTGCTGTCCACAAATGTGAAGAATGTGATAACATCTCCCTCTTTAAGTGAATAAAGATCATCCACCTTCTTTACTACTATCAGATCCCCCTTGTTGAATGTCGGGCTCATGGAGTCTGACAGCACGCTCATAGGCATGAAGCCCAGGAGTGAAGCTACACCGTTGTTCCTCTCTGATGCGAATACCATCAGCGTGATCAGAGCAGCTAGTATCAGAAGCACCCACGCCAGTATATCAACTATTACCTTCAATACTTTTTTCATACTTGTTTTCCCTTATAACCCTTATATTTCTTTTATCCCTTTTTAATCTTCGATAAGAATCTATACTATGTTGACTCTATGATTCGGAAGTTCATGGAGAACTTGATTGTTCCACCGATGATGTCATCGATACAGTCTGGATCATTTCCTTCGAGCCAGATAACTACGGTGTACTTGTCTCTATCTTTCGATTCAAAGCCTTCCTTCTGGGTTCTCATGACTACATTAGAGGAAAGGAATTCCTTGTCGCAGTCACTCTCCATACCCTTGCCGTTGCTCTTGGTCTTGCCATAGACCACCTTTTCATCATTTTGATAAACTGCAACTCGGATGGCATCGTCAACATTCTTTGTTACATTGTCTATTGTCAGCTCTCCTTCGTAGGAAAGCGTGTCATCTCCAGAATTGATCAGGTAAAATGTGTATGCTATATAGTTCTGTCCGTTGTGGCTTCCATTTATCTTGCTGAGATTCTCAGGAAGATCATTTCCACTTATGTTTGTCATGTCATAAACTATATTTGCATTCAGCGTCGATATGGTATGTTCGTACTCTGGTGTTTCTGAAAGGCAGAGTCCCTGCTTTGCCATATCGTATTTATTTACCTTTACTGTGAAGCTTCCGAACTTATCGTAAAAATAGGATATTACATATGCAACCGCTACGATTGCAACGAGCACACCAATAAGGAGCGCCACTATTCTCGTCAAAAGGAAGTGTCTCTTTACTTCCTTCGCAGTTCTCTTAAGTCCTACTGCATCACGCATTTTCTCCTCGCGTTCTGCTTCTGCCTTGGCCGCTTTCTTATTAGCTTTTTCAGCCTTTTTATTGGCTTTCTCTGCTTTTTTATCAGCCTTAGCATTTCCGGTTGTCTGCGCATCCGGAGTTTGAGGTCCAGCTTGAGGAGCCGCCTGAGGTGTTACTTGAGGATCTGTCTGAGGCGCTGTCTGTGGTCCCGCTTGAGAAGCGACCTGAGGTGTTGGCTGCTGTCCTGCCGCATTAGTCTGTTCAGTTATGTTCTCAACATTATCTGCCAAATTCTCTGCCTCTTTCCTAGTTTATTCCCCATTTGAATTTTTTTGTTATACTTTATTCTTCACTATTAGTTACACTAAAAAATTGATTATTTAAAATCCCGCTCCATTACTTTGCCAAGATTTAATTTTTACTTTCATCCAAGAAATTTTTTATGCTAAACATAACCCTTAGCATATTTTTTCACTTTTTTAAGTTTTTCTTTTAAGATTTCTTTAATTACTTTTTGTTAACTACATAGGAGCCTTCGTCCTTCTTCCTTCTGAGGTAGCGCTCCGCCATGTATTTTCCTGCGAGCGGACCTGCGCAATATTTGCACTGAGAACGGAATAGCATTTCCGCCTGCTCTGCTTTTGATACTCCGTCAGCTATCGGCTGTGCTCCAAGACCATCAATAAAGTCTATGATGGATGTTACTGCCGCTTGTGTTCGGTCATCCTCTCTCAGATATCCAACAAGTTCTGTACTGAGCTGAACAAAATCTACCGGAAAGTATGCCAGTCGCATGAGCGGTGAATTCATTCCACCGAACTCTGTTATCATGAAATGAAATCCCCTGTTTCTCAGATGCTCTATAGCTGTGCTGTGGGAACCATCTCCTTTTATCAGCAGATCTGGTGATATCTCGAAACATACCTTATTGGTATCAATTCCAAAGTCATCCATCTTAGTCATAAGCTTCGCCTGAAAGCCTTTTTCGCCAAGCACTTTGAGTGGCATATATACGGATATCCAACGGAAGTAATATTCTCTTTCTTGAAGGGTCTTAATGGTTTCCAGTAACTGCCGGAATTCCAAATCAAACAAAGAAACACACTGATTACTTAATTCCGCTACCTTTCGAAAGGACTCCGGCATCAGTGTGCCATGATCGGGTGTGTTTAGTCTTGTCTTGGATTGAAGGAAGGTTGTCTCGCCAGATTCAAACTCGCGAATACCTCGATAGATAAGCTCTATAGCTCTGAGCCCCCCAACCTTGACATCAGTAATCTCTTTTTCTGCTTCAGCACTATATGTTTCGTCTGCATAGATGTCAGTTACATCTGCGTAGCTTTCAGCTTCTTCTGAGAAGTTTTCTGTATCAGCCACATAGTTTCCTGCTCCACCTGCATAATCATCAGCCGCATCAGCAATTCCATTAGTTATTTCGTTTTCCATTAAGCAGTTAGACCTTCTCTAAAATAATACGCAGTTTCCCAT
>CACZRU010000116.1 GCA_902783605.1 uncultured Lachnospiraceae bacterium | reverse complement strand
CTATATCTAGCTTTTCTATATCTAGCTTCTCTATCGGATAACCAGTTTTTATCTCCATCTTCATGATTGGTAGAGTTCCAAGTGGTAATGAACTAACCATCTTTGCCTTATTCTTTGCAAGTTCTGCATTAACCTTTTTATAATCCTCAGAATAATTATCAGTCTTCTCAATAAATGCAATCGCAAGCTGAAGAGAATATGTGTTATCGAGAACATATTTGGACATCAGTTTATTGATCTCAACACATAAAGATTTACTGCTGAAAATGAACGACGCATTTCCACCACCGGAGAATAATATCTGAATATCATTATCGTTATCAACGTAATCAAATGGAGCACTGCCATCATGCCATCTTGTTTCAGCCTTAAGATCAGCATACCCTTCTCTTTTCTTTATCTCGTTTACAGCAAAATTTATAGCATCTTCAATAATATTCTCAATAATTCCCGATGCTCCCCTGGCATCTTTTACTTTTATTGTCTTGAAAATATATTTCTGAATACCACGCACATCATACATAGCAAGTACTGGTGTATTGCTCATTGTATTAGTTTCTGTATTTAGTTCCCTGCCTTCTATATTCATTTTCCTTCTCCTCTATTTCTCCTTTGTGTTTTTCTCTGGTTTATCTCTATTCTTTTCCACTTTTCTATTATCAGGTTTCTATTTACGTCAAATCTATTCCATAATCCTCTTTGCAGCTGTTAATCCAGCGAATAATTTTGTTAGTCATTTTCTTTAGATTATCTTCTTTTCTGTATTCAGCATATTTAAGTTCGCCAGAGTGTGATGTTGCAACTCTGTATGGACGAGCTTCTTCTCTGATTTCTTTAAGTTTTTTTATAAATATATCTCCCGTTTCCTTATTTGAAAATTTTTTGCTGTTAAGCTTTATGCAGTCAGGCAGAGAATACCCAGGTATTTCGTCCAGTATATAACCCTTTTCTTCATCTTCTAGTTTTTCAAGTTCATCAACGTATTGCTTTTTATCTTCTTCATATAATTTTTCAAGTTTATCAACAAGTGCATCTACCTTTTTAATATAGTATTCTCTTACATCCTCAAGACAACTCCCCTTTGGGGTAATAAAGGCAAATGGAAAACCCTGATTGAAATAGATATTTCGTAATTGCTCATATCTCCAAATATCATTAAACTCTTTTATCTCAAGTGTATTGAACATATTGATTTCGTTCTTCCTTAACTTGTCCATAAAATAATTATTTTCTCTTAGATTCGCTCCCTTCAGGGTAAAATATGGCTCTCTACCTTTACTGTAATTATTCATGTAAAAACTATTGTCAAGTTTCTGCATATTAAACCAATATGTTTTAGGTTTTTTATCCGGATTATCCTTCAAGTATTTACACATTTTACTGACAATCCAAACCACTCCAGATAATCTGTATGTCTTTCCGGTTTTTTTGTTTTTTAGGGGCTTATCATAATACCAAGTCATACTATTAAGGACCTCTGATATATTCTCATCAGGGGTACTCAAAACCCCCTTGCTGCATAGGGCCCCAATTATATTTTCGTAAAAATCAACGATAAAATTATCATATTCTACCTCTTTAGAGGTATCACTAAGCTGTTCTATATAATCTATTAGACTTTTAGTTAATTGATTTTTCTCATACTTATCAATTGCCTGTGATATAATGCCACTAAGATGTACTCCCTGTAATGATTCTCTAATTTCTTCATGTTCTGCTAAAACCTCTCTAACCTTAATAAGATATTGTTTTTGGTTTTTTTGATCATATCTATTCAGATTTTTCGATGAATCATTAACATATCTATATATATATTCTAGGGATAAACCTTCCCCTTCCAGAACCTTCGTAATGTTTTCATTTTCTTCACTGAAGAGCACCATTTTCATAAGATCTGAATTTGAATCTGCTATCTTAAACAGCTCATAATTTTTTGTCCAGTCAATTATAGCCAGTCTGGAATCATTCATTATACTTGAGTAAAGAACCTTTGAAACCTTTGCCATCTTTTTCTGCTCATACCACCTGGACATAAGCATAGCAACAATACTGGTTATTCTTGTTCCTCCAGTAATATCAATATAGATATTCATTTCCTCCTCGTAACCTGACTGCTGACTTTCAATATTTCTCTTAATTACTTCTATATCAGGATTGTCATCCATGATTATCGGCTTGTCACCAGCAATTCTACAGGCTGTTTGGATATATCTTTCAATATCGGCCTCCGTTGGAATTCCTTCAGAATTTACATACCCCTTATCCCTCAGCCAGGATGAAACTTTTTCGCCTTGTTCCCCTCTAATTGCTTCATTAATTTTTTGCCGAATTATCATCTCAACATAGTCATAAGCAGATACTTTTTCAAACACTTTGTCTTCTGAATTTGAATCTTCTATTTTGGAGTCATCCAATACTTCAGAATAATCAACACCATATAAATTCTTAATAAAATTCTTATAAAGCTCTTTATCTTCCTCCTCTAGACCACCTTTAATTACTTTGCCACTTTCATCTATTGTAAGATCATTAATATTAACTGGTGACATGGTCTTTGGACTGCAGAATAAAACATATTTATCAAACAAGAGCCCCTGTTCCAAAAGCTCATCAATTGCACACTTGATTCCTGGTTCACCTGAAAAATATCCAGTATACTTCTTACCTTCAACTGGTTTCCCATCTTCATCAATATATTCATAAGTCAGTTTCTTAAAATTATATTCATTAATATTACTTACTGCCGCCATAAAAATATTATTGCTCATGTTATAAATCCTCCTTTATATCTATATTAATAAACATTTTGCAAGTATCCACTTCTATATTATCTTCTATGTTTGTTCCCATGTTAGTTCCCGTGAAATAAAAACAGCTTCACGATGGCATGAAAACACCATCAGCGAAGCTGATCAACATCCATTTTATTTCAAAGCTATTTTTGAGACCACCCCTATTGTCTCCCATATGTCTTCTCCTATTTTGCCATTCCATGGCATTTTACCCCATACAGACGAAATTATACCACATATCTGATGGAATTTCACATTTTTAAGTTCAAATTTCAGCTTCTTTTCTTTACTTTTTTACAATTTTTTTTACACATTTTTAATATTGTAAATTTTTTCTTGCAGATTTTTTTGCACACTTACGGTACTACATCTTTGTCACCGCCCATGCCGCATCCAACGTATCCGTTGCACAAAGAAAGCCACCATTATGACAGAAGGTAAGACCACTTATTCCAGATATCTCTTCAAGCTCCTCTCTAGTTTTCCCCCTCCACTCTACAGGGAAGCTGACCTCTGTCTCATTTCCTTCTTTATGTGGTACTGTCTGGATGTTGTAACCACCACGGTTAGACTTATATATAACATAATCAATATTCGTTTCTCTAAGCGTATTTCTCCAAGGGATGTAGTCCCCAATATAAAGCACATGGCCTACTGCCTCTCTTAACTTGTTCTTCACAAGCTTATTTGCTGCTCTCTTAGCCTGTATATGCTTGAACTGTGTCTTAAGAGCTGTAATTGCATAGTCAACTGCCTTTGCGAAAGCCACATCAGAAGATACATTCTCATTCCACTCTGGATTCATATCATGGATGATAGAAGATATTGGATTTCTTGCTCCTGTATTATCAGTCTTATCTATCATCTGAACGAACTCATTATCAAAGCTCTCCGCATCCTCCTTGTCCATAACAAAATGACCATACTTCTCCCAGACAAGACCAAATGCTGCATATGGAACTCCATTTTCCCTTACTCGGGAGTCTGCCTGGTGATGATCAAATTCGCCAAAGCCAATATCATATACAATTCCGTCAAAATCCTCTGGTACTTCAAAACCTCTCTCCCATGTAAATTCCGGATTGAGTATTTTAAGAAGTGCAGTTGTAAACACATCATCTGCATGGAATATTCCACCGTGTGTAAAACCTTTTTCTGGATATAAATTGTTATTCATGTTCATATTTTTCCCTCCTAATATTATGCCTGTCCACTCCCGTCTAGTACAATTATACGTGTTCGTGTTTAGAATTTTTTTGCACATTTTTACAGTTTATTTACTACCTCATCGCATATTCCAAATTCTACAGCCTTTTCTGATGTCATAAAGTTATCGTAGATCAGTGCTCTCTCCACATCTTCCTCACTTCTGCCAATATGTTTTACCAGAATATCCACAATGAGCTTCTTTGTTTCCAGTATTGATTCCGATATATTTTTTATAGAGGTTGCACTTCCTCCAACGGCCCCATCTATAAGTGGTTCATGAATCATAACCTTCGAATGTGGCAGTATAAACCTGCGTCCTTTCTCTCCCGACGCCAGGATGATTGCCGCCATGCTGTAAGCCATTCCTGCACAGTAGATATTTATCGGACATGACGCAGACTGGATTATGTCGTATATTAGAAGGCCGGCAAGTACATCTCCTCCCGGACTGTTTATATAGACATCTATCGGCTGTTCCATCTCATCATCCAGATACATCAGCTGCCTTACAAAATCATTTGCCATATCCATATCTATTTCTCCCGTCAGGAATATGCATCTTTCCTCAAGTAGTTTTGTATCTAACGCTATCTCTCTTATTCCATTTGCTGATTCAACCTGTATTGAAATATTTTTACTCATATCTTTCTCTCCTTATCTTTCTCTTCTTGTCGTTCTTATTCTTATCTCTCTTATTTCTTAATCTCTCTTTTTATCTTTTTATTACTTCTCCTCGCCTTTACTTGTCCTATTATTTGTTTGTTATTTCTATAATTCCTCACCCTTAAAATCTCTTATCAGCTCCGCTTCAAACATTTTTTCCTTTTCAAAAGGTTCAAGATCAAAGATCTCAGTGTAAACAGGATTTTCCCCTCTTCTAAATATCCACTCATGACCTACCGGCATGTTCATTATTGTGTCAAAGGATTTATTTGATCTCTTGGATACATTCTTTGCTGTCTCTATATCTCCACTCCCCAGATATACATATGTATCACAGCTTCCCAATATGGTTCTTCCATCATCCTTGTAGAAGTTTTGCAGCTGTGACTCTGCCTGCAGAAATATCATGGCAGATATACCCCTGGACCTTACGCTTGAAATCATCCTTGGAAACTCATTTATGCAGACATTCGTCGCAAAGTCATCCAGTATAAATCTCACTGGTATAGGCAGCCGGCTCTCAGGAAGACTGTCGGCATATTCAACCAATCCATTCATTATCTGTGTGAAGACTATATTCACCAGCCCGTCATAAGTTCTGTCGCAGTCTGAGGCACAGATAAAGAGAGCTGTTTTCTTTTGGCCTATGGATGCAATATCCAGATCATCCCTCTGCATCATCATTGAGATCTCTGTATTTGCATATTTTGATATCATCGAATTCGCTGATATCTGTATAGACTTAAGTGTTTTTGCTGCCGCAACTCTGAATGATCTGTATTTAAGCTGGGCGAATTTATACAGGTCTGTTGATCTGTTTCTGATAAATACCCTATCTAACACACCTTCTTCATTCGAATTATCTTCATTTACTGTAAGCGAGTTGATCAGTCTTACTATTGTTTCAAAATCTTTTTTTGCTATCGCCGGATCATCAAGGGTGTATGCAATTAAAGCTGCCAGTAATATTTCACTTGAGTTATCCCAAAATGGATCGCCTGCGGAGCATTTGTCTAATACGGCCGACTTAACAAGATTGTGCGCCATCTTGGTAATATTCTGCTGAGTTACTATTCTGTCCTTACTAAGCGTCTTTAAAAAAAGGTTATAATGCATCGATTCTCTGATGTTAATAAAATCTATCTTTTTCACCTCATAACCTTTTGTTTCAAGATAATTCTTATATTTCTTATAAAGATTTGCCTTTGGATCTGATATCACATAACTGTCTGTCGCCTGAAGTATATTGGGTGATACTATGGATCTAGTCTTTCCTGCCCCCGCCGCTCCAATTACTGCAACATTGTTGTTACGCTGTGTTTTATATGAATCCATTTCGTAATATACATTTTTTCCTACGATCATAGCTCCTTCTGGAACTGGTTTCTGTTCTTTTGTTTTATATGTTAAATGATTTCTCATGTTATATTCCTCCTCATCTTATCTATATTAAATTCCTTCTAAAGAATGTTATTAATTTATTTTTGTTATTTATATTTTTTATGTATTTCTATTGTCTTTTTTTTTATGTATTTTCATACATCTGCTTGCATCTGATTTTTTATCTGTTCTTTTATCTGTTCTTTTCATCCCTCCTCTCCGATGCTTTCGTTTCTATAAAAATTATATCATGAGAACTTCTAAATTTTTTTGCACAAAAAAACCACCATGTCGGTGGTTTTTAATATATCTATCTGCGTGCTATATTTATATTTCTATAATCAGCGTCTGTTGTAACATCCTTTATTACTTCTAATCCAAGTGAAGCCATGTCCAGCTTTATATCTTCTATTTCGGCATCTTCTAGTGAATCCAGCTTTACTTCAATGAGCGCTTCATCATCATTTAAAACAGGAATAATGTCCAGCTCATACGCATAATTCTTGTACTTGAAGCACCATCTATCCTTCTTTATTGTTGACAGATCTGAATCGGCTTCTTCAAGATAATTATTGTACTCTTCTTCTGTAATCACCTTATCCCACTCATTTCGCTCCGCATCTGTTATATCAGGAGATGAATCTTCTTTCTTTGTATAAAGATATAAGCCTTTCTCATTATCTCCCTTCCACAGGCGGACTCTACGCTCTTTCTCCGGCTCTGAATTCTTTCGAAGAAGATAAGTCTGCTCAATACTAATATGTACCGCTCCCTCGATGCCGGATATTATTTCTTCTGTTGGTCTCTTTATAAGAAGCTTAAGCTGATAATCCTTTGGTTTGTCTATACCTAAAACTTTATATATTTTTTCCCTTGCCTTCTTTTTCTTTCCCAGATAGGTGGTTGAATTATCTAATCTTAAATAAGATGGATGCTGTTTCCATGCGTCTTCCAGTTTTTTATCTAATATAATAGCTTCTTCCGGAGATTCATGTCTGTCAGGATCTCTCTTGCTCTCATCTTCATTTCCAGCCCACTGGTAGTTTTCTACCGCACCATCAGCTGCTGTTACCAGGTGAATAACTGCGTCGTATCTATTTAACGCAGATTCCAAAGTCAGATTATATTTGGACAGTATCTCTTCATATACCGACCTCTCGATATACGCACATACATCCGGAAGTCCTCGGTCATAGAAGATAACTACTTTTTCATCATCTGAAGCAAACACTTCAGCAGCCTCTTCATATATTTCTTCAACTGCAATCTGTTTCTTGATGATAAACTCTTCAAACTTTTTACCCGTAAGCTTATCTCCATCTGGGGAAATGCCATTTTCAATATATCCTCGGGCAACCTCTGGAAACCACAGAACTCTATAGCCATTTTTTTTAAGCTCTTTTCTTATGTAAGAGCTGATGCCTGTCTTTCCACCACATGGGCCTCCTGTTATTGCAATTTTATAAATGTTCTTTGACTTATCAGACATATTGGTTCTCCTTAAAGATGAATGAATTTTTACCAATAATTTTACAGCAATCCTAAAACCCTCACAAGATTTTCCATATAAACATCACAGGATTTTAGTCTCGCATATATTCCCTCATTTGAATGCATGTCCCCGCAAGTTGGTATACAAAAACTAAAACATCTTACATCTTTTTCATCATAATCCCAAGACTCATCAGCTTCTGCCTCTTGATATATGACATTCTCAGAAGGGATATCAGCAGGAATTCTTTCCACATATGAAGGCACGAACAACCATTTTCCATTAAGCTGACTAATAATCATCTGAATTTTTTTGTTAAACTTTTCTTCCCAAAAATTATTTTCAATGGTGTAATCAGCATTTTCATCCCAGCCCATATCTGTTACATCTAATATAACAACTGTGTAATCATCAATCCCTTTGTTTTTCATATACTTAACCACATCCTTAGCACCTCGAGAGCCCTCTTCTTCATCTCCTGTAAATGCTATAATAATGTTATCCGACAATTTATTTTCAAGCATAAGATTGACCATTATTGCGTTAGTTAATCCGTTATCAAATGTACCTTTTATTGTATTATCATCTATTATTTCAGCGTAACAATTATCTATATTCTTATGACAATCCACATGTGTTGATACTATCACTGGATTATCAATCTTGTCTAAAGGTTGTTTCGCATACATATGGAAAAGGCCTTGAGGATTAATCCTGCGGTAATCAGAATCCCAAAGCAACTCACAGATAACATCCAGGCGATCTGTTATCTTGAATTTTTTTCCATTATCATAATTTAATACCATCATTTGCTTTAATATATTCATAAATTTATTATCTATCGTAATCTCTTCTCCTTCCAGCTATGAGTGCCAATTATCGATTATATGGGTATCAAATGTACCTTTTGACACCTATGCTTTTTTCATCATCATAGTTATCTCATCATATTTTACTGTAGTCTCATATAAACTCATATATCTCTTCTCCAGTCTTCCGGCCAGAAACTCATTTAATGGTCCAGCATTATATTCTCTAAACTCTTCAACGAGATTCTTCTTTATGGTTGCCAGGAACCAGTATCTATTCTCAAGTATATCATCATTTGAAACTTTACGCTCTCTCTTAAGATTTTTCTGACATTTTCCCATTACTTCATTGGCTAATTTCTCGCTGGAATTCTTCAACGTATCCTGTGCAGATGCGCGCACCAGAGAGCTTGCATCTGACAGCATGCTTTTGAGATACTGCACATCCTCCGCTGTATATTTTCCTATATTCTTCTTTGATAACTTGCCAAGTGCCTTAAGTTTTTCATCATCATTATATTTCATCATAGTATTCCTCCTGTTTTCTCATTTTGTATTATTCTATGTTGCTCATATTCTTTACTTGATTATTCTTTAAAACTTCTTTTAGTTCTTTTTTCACTTATGGGTTGTATCTCAATCACCCATTCAAATCTGATTTCAAGCTTACGCCGTTTTAACTGCCCCCTCTCTCCTATGTGATTTTCGACGGGCCCGTCTTCCACAGACCCCATTCCAGTTTCCTTCGATATCTATCATCAGGATTATCTTCCTGTAGTCTATCTCCTCGTCATAGTTCTTCAGATCCTTTCTGGTTGTTATTCCGTAGTTTTTCAGATCTTCCACCATTGTCTTTACTGCCTTGTCGGACCCTTGCATCTCTTCTTCACTATAGTCCTTGTCATTTGCAAGTGCTCTGTCTCCTACTAACTCCTTAAGTAATTCATAATATTCTATATTTTTATCGTTCATACTCTTATCCTCCATATATTTTAATTATTCTATGTTACTCATTTTCATGACTTGATTATTCTTTATATTTTTAGTTCTTTATTATTCTTTTGTTTTTTCTTTAGTTTGCTAAGCTTCTTCTCACGCCTGACCATTCATCCCTCCTTTCCAGCGCTCTTTTCATTAACAAATATACCAGTCTGCTTGAAAATTTTTTTTACACAAAAAAACCACCATGACGGTGGTTAAATGATGCCCTGGTCCGGGCGATGTCCATTTCTACTTGCTATGTCAAAGGAAACTATTATAAGGAGTATTCTGTGTCAATGCCCTGAATCGGGCGGTATCCATTTCTACCGACTTCAACGTACGAGAGAATATCCAGTTATTAGGATGTGTCAATGCCCTGAATCGGGCGGTATCCATTTCTACATTAACGCCGTTTAATGAAAGAGGTATGCAAAGATTTAGTGTCAATGCCCTAAATCGGGCGGTATCCATTTCTACGGTACCCTCTGGGAGTGCCCTAATTTAGGGGCTTCACGAGATTTTTTTATTTTGGGTGATATACTCAAACACAGGTTTATTATAACAGCTCTATCCCTATATAACAACATCCAAATCCCCCCGCCATCCCCTCATATATGTCTCCTTATTTTTTCAAATCATACATACTTTGTTATAACACTATGAAATCTTGGAAGCGTCATTTCAAGATAACCATGTTCTGATGAATGAATCAATCCTTTCTTCATTAATCTTTCTCTATATTTCGATAATGATTCTGTTTTTATCCCACTCTTTTTACTAATATCCTTCGTCTTTGTAGCATCATCATCATTCATCGCAAGTAGAACCTTTTTGTCTTGTTTTGAAAGACTTTCCCAAATTTTTTTATATACATAATCATCTAATAAAGAATCCAACTCATCAAGAATCTGGTCCAATAACTTATCATCTCTATACTCCCAATATACGGTACCCAGCGCTTGAAATGCAAATGCATAACCCTTTGTAATCTTCGCAAGATTTTTCGCATTCTCTAAATTTTTGCTTTAAATGAGTCAGGATTTTTTCAATAACACTAACAGAATCATTACTCTTTTCTTCACCATT
>CACZRU010000115.1 GCA_902783605.1 uncultured Lachnospiraceae bacterium | reverse complement strand
GGAAATGGCTCAGGAAATGGAAATGGTAATGGAACTGGAACGGAAACTCCAAAGAATAAGCTTGTTAAAACAGCCAAAGGTTCACAGTACTATAAGGAGGACGGTAAACTTGCTAAGAATGAATGGGTAACAATTAATAATGTTAAATACTATTTCAATTCAGACGGTTATAACGCAAGTAACGAGTGGATCGACGGAAAATGGATCAGTGCCGATGGTTCATGTACCTATGAAGGGGAACTGATCTGGAAGAATAATTCTACCGGATGGTGGGTTGAAGATACTGCAGGATGGTATCCACAGGACAGCTGGCAGAAGATAGATGGAATATGGTACTATTTCAATTCTTCAGGATATATGGCTTCTGGTGAGTATTATAACGGATACTGGTTTAACAGTGATGGTTCATGGGATGAAACATATTTACTTACTTGGAAGGGTAATTCCACAGGCTGGTGGGTAGAAGATAAGTCAGGCTGGTATCCAGCGTCACAGTGGCTGAAGATAGACGGTTCGTGGTATTACTTTAATGCCAGTGGATATATGGTGACAAGTCAGTATGTAGACGGCTACTGGATAGGTTCAGATGGAGTCTGTCAATAGGTGCTACTAATGGTTTGATGGTAGAATGTGATAGAGTTTCTGTATTTTATATAATAAGTAGTCAAATATATGTTTAGTGAGGAATGATATTGTGAAAAAATTTAAAAAATGTGTTCTGGTTGTTTGTGCAGTTTTAATTATGACTATATCTCTTTGTGCTTGTGGCAAAAAGAATGATGAACAGCCTTATACTGGTGAGGATGTAGGGATTGATTCGGAGTGGGATTTTTATGAATCCACTGTCAATGGTAAGACTATGACCAGGGAGGACTTTAATCTTGTGGATGAGAAGGATCTTCCTTCATTTACATGCGATGGTAAAACCTGCAAGTTTTCGACTAATGGAAAGTCTCATAATGGTACTGTAACTGAAGAGGATGGTCAGTATAATATTTCCTATGATGATACATCTGTTACAATGACTGGCGTTATTGAGGGAAATAAGCTTACTCTGACTAACAACAAGGGTTCGCTTATACTTATATTTGAGGCTAAATAATGCAAAAAAATTACTAAAAATAGTATGTCCTGTTATATATAACCCACAATATGTAGTGATTCTATTCAAATATATTATATAAATCGCAGAATTTCAAAATGCCCCCTTGCATAATGCGTAAAAAGTAACAAAATAGAAGTTCATTTTCGTTAAGTTCTACGAATTGACTATTTTACTATATAGGATTAAAGTCTTTTACATAAAATATGAGTTATGTAAAGAGTTTATTCACTAGATGTTATAGTGAACCGGTTAAAAGAGGAGAATGAAAATGAAAAATCTATGCAGAATGGTAAATGTTTTTGATGGCGCATCAAAGGACAGAATCAATGCTCTTAAGACAAAAGGGGTAGATACAGTTAAGAGCACTCTGAGCATCGTAGGTGGAATTGCAGATAATGCTGATTCAATTTTTGAATTAGGTACTAGTGTTAAATCTCTTGGACTTAAGTGGTGTGCTGATCTTGGTCTGATGTCACTTTATAACGAAGTGCTTGCTGAGACTGGTGCAGACAACAGAATGTTTGTAAGAAAAGCAGAGAGAGGTGGATTTGAGAATGTCCATAAGCTTTTCACAAAGCTTGCTGAGAAGAATGCAGCTCCTGATTTTATACAGATTGATACAGCGATATTTGCAAATATAGATGGAATTAGCCTTGGATTTGAAGAACAGACAAGAATGATAAATGCTTGCATTAATGCAGTAAAGGCTGTCAAGCCAGATTGCAAGGTTATACTTTCAACTGATGACAGTGCTGATAATGAGATGGCTAAAAAGTGGTTTAACCGTTTCCAGGTTTCTGGTGGAAAGCCTTTTGATGTTATTGCACTTAACTATGAACTTAGTGCTGAAACTTTCTATAATCTCAGCATTAACATGAGTGACCTTTCAAGAAGATTTGAAGCAGAGATTCTTGTTGATATTTCAGGCCAGGAAAGTCCTGAAAGTGCTGATATTGCACTTGAAGATCTGGACAGCGCTATTGAGATCGTTCCACTGGACAGAGGCTTTGGAGTTGTATATTCCAATAAGTGCGTTGATAACGCAGTAAGAGTTGCATAATAGAGTTGTTATTATTCATAACCACACCTTTAAAGAGGTGTGGTTTTTTGTTATTTTAATCAATTGAAAATGAGCAACATATGATTTATAATCTTGCTTGTTCGTGAAATTAGTATAGTATATATAATTTATTTATAATTTTGACTTGTTTATAAGATGAAGGAAAAGCTAAGTAAGCTTAAAAGTAAAGTTGGAGAGACAATAAGAACTTCATATGAGCTGTCTATATGGAAATGGCTGGTTATCATTCTTGTTGTTTCGATTTTAGAGGGAGTATTGCTGGAGATGCTAGGAAGAAGATCTCTGCTTAGTCCCTTTGTTTTTATATTCCATAATCCCGTTGTTTTCATCTATAATGTTCTGATTTTGTATTTTACCCTGTCTATCAGCCTTCTCTTTAAGAGACGAGGTTTTGCCATGGGACTTATATTTCTCCTGTGGTTTGCAGTAGGTTTTATTAATTTCGTTCTGCTTGGTTATAGAATTACTCCGTTCTCTGCTATTGATTTTATTATGTTTTCTGATGTTATAAGTATGTTTAATATATACTTTAACTTCTGGCAGAGAATTGCTATCGTAGTTGGAATTATCGTATTTATTATAGTTATAGTGCTGGCTTTTCTGAAGATACCAAAGATAAAGGGAAAGGTAAATTATGTTCAGGGGTCTATAGTGGTACTTGTATCATTTGTCATTGTCTATATTATGACCTTCCTGGCTTTGGAAACATCGATTATTTCTGATAAGTTTACTAATCTGGGGACGGCTTATAAAAGCTATGGATTTGTATACTGTTTCTCTAACAGTATTATTGACCAGGGTATTACAAAGCCAGATAATTACAGCAGTGCTGAAATCGATTCGATTATGAATGATATCAGTGAGGTGAAGGCTCCATATAGAAAGTTCAAATATAAGGATAATAAGAAGGTTAAGCCTAATATTATTGTTATACAGCTAGAGTCTTTTATAGATATTGGAAGAGTAAATGGAGTTACTACAGACAAAGAGTCAATTCCTAACTTTAAAAAATTTGAGGAAGAATATCCGAGTGGATTCCTAACAGTTCCTGCAATAGGTGCTGGTACTGCAAATAGTGAGTTTGAAATACTTACAGGCATGAACAGCAAAGTGTTCGGTGCAGGTGAATATCCATATAAGACGATTCTTACTACAACACCTTGTGAGAGTATGGCGCAGCTCCTTCTACGAGAGGGTTATGGAACTCATGCTATTCATAATAACAAGGCTAAGTTTTATTCTAGAGATGTATCATATGCGAATCTGGGCTTCCAGACATTTACTTCGCTGGAATATATGCTGGAGTTTGAGAGGACTCAGACGGGCTGGGCAAAGGATAACTGTCTGCCAACTGAAATAATTAAAGCTATGGATTATGATGAAGAACCTGACTTTGTCTTTACCATTTCCGTGCAGGGACATGGTCGTTATCCTAAGTCTGAACTTAAGTGTGAAGAGCATGTTCATGTTGAGGTTGAGGGAGAGACAGAAGAGGAAAGTGAACAACTCAGCAATCAGTTTGGTTATTTTGTAAATCAGTGTTATGAGATGGATGAGATGATTGCTGATCTGAAGTCTCGGCTGGATGAACGAGGTGAGGAATATGTTCTTCTCCTATATGGTGATCACATCCCTAGCCTTACATTTGGTGAGGGACAATTTAACAGAGGAGCTGAGAATCAGACAGAGTATGTAATTATCAGCAATATTGACCTTGATCTCGAGGATAGAGATATCTATGCTTATGAGATGTCTGATTACCTTATGAGGGCTATTGGTTATAAACCAGGAGTAATGCAGGATATCCATAACAGATATTATAATACTGACCCAATGTCTGATAATCAGGAATATCATGATTCAGTGCTTATGGCTCAGTATGATATGCTTTACGGTGATCGTTATATATATAACTACATTGGGGCATATGACACAGTGGATATGAGGCTTGGGCTTTATGATATAACAGTAGATAAGATTTCATATAACGCATTTAAAAATAGTATTACAATTAAAGGTGAGAAT
>CACZRU010000114.1 GCA_902783605.1 uncultured Lachnospiraceae bacterium | reverse complement strand
CCTCATGATTTTTTGGTTCCTGCTTCGCAGGATTCATAAGATAAAACAACAAAAACAGCCTGCAAGCAGTCGTTTTATTGTTTTATCTTATGAACTGTGAATAGTAACGATATGTATACATGATATCATAGTTTCTGTTTTATTTGTAATAAATTTGTGATACAATAAAGGACGGTTTTTAATGAGGATTATATAGTATCGTTTAGATAGTATGTGATATTGAGAGGGGAAATTTGAGATGGCTGGTATGTATATAGGGCTACTGGTGGTCCTGGCGATTATAGCATATTTGTTTATATATGTAGCTTCGAAAATAAATAGTCTGGAGAGCAAAGCTAGAGATAAGGGCTCTGAGATAGACGGTGGTCTTTGGGACAGAGGCTTTCAGCTGGGTAAAATAATTGAAATACTGGATGCAAATGGAATCGATCATGGTCTAGAAAGTGTTGATGTTAATACATTTGGGCTTGGTATGTCACCAACTCTTCAGGCGGTTAATGCAGAGAAAACTGACCAGCAGGATTTAAAGCTTCGTGCACTTATAAAGGAAAATCCAGAAGTGGCAAAGCTGGCGCAGGAAGAGGACATGGCTACTCATTTGAAGAAATTTAATATGGCCAGAATTGAACTTGCAAAAGCTGGAAAAGAATATAATCAGGCTGTAAATAGCTATAATGCATACATTGTAGGATTCCCTGCCAGCTTTATGGCGGCATTTCATAAAAAATCCAGTAAGAGTATTTTAGGATACTACTTCAAGGATTTAGAAAACTAAGATGAGAAGCGCGTTACTGCGCTTCTTTTTTTATACAAAATTAAAAAAGTGTCTAAAATTCGGTCACCATTCTTTTTCTGTCTAATTACATTTCTTTTTTTTCGCGTTATCCTTTCAACCGAAACAAGAAAGGACTGCATTTTGTAGTGCCTAAAAAATAAGGAGGGATAACGATGAAACTTGGCAAGCTAGTAGTAAAGCTTAGAATACCGATTCTTATACTTGCCGTACTTATGCTGATTCCAGCAGCAGTTGGTTACCTTAAAACCAGAACAAATTATGACATTCTCACATATCTTCCTAAGGATATTGAGACTATGAAGGGACAGCAGATTCTGGCTGATGATTTCGGCACAGGCGCATTTTCCATGGTGGTCGTGGAAGGGCTTCCTGATAAGGATATAGCTGATCTGGCTGAAAAGATTGAGAAGGTTGATCATGTTGAGAGGGTACTCAGCTATGCATCAGCTACTGGAGGAACGATACCTATTGAACTTCTTCCAGATGATTTACAAAATACCATTAAGCAGGGAGATGCGCAGCTTATGATGGTATTTTATGATACAACTCTTTCGGCAGATGAAACTCTAAACGCTGTTGAGGATATCAGGGCTATTGCAGGGAAAAGCGTATTTATCGGCGGTATGTCTGCGGTAGTAATTGATACAAAGAATCTTAGTGATCATGAAGTTCCAATCTATGTAGCAATAGCAGTTACACTGTGTCTTCTGGTACTTCAGGTTTGTATGGATTCATTTCTAATTCCTATTTTCTTCTTGGCAAGTATTGGATGTGCAGTTGCTTACAACATGGGTTCAAATGTTTTTCAGGGTGAAATATCATATGTAACAAAAGCTCTGGCGGCAGTACTTCAGCTGGCGGTAACAATGGACTATTCAATCTTCCTTTGGCACAGCTACTGTGAGGAAAAACAGGAATTTGAAGATAATAAAGATGCTATGGCAGTAGCTATAGATAAGACACTTGTATCAGTGGTTGGAAGCTCAATCACTACAGTAGCAGGATTTGTAGCACTATGCTTCATGAGCTTCACGCTGGGACTTGATATGGGTATAGTCATGGCAAAGGGTGTTGTGATCGGAGTTATTTGCTGCGTAACCATACTGCCTTCGATGATACTCATTTTCGATAAAGCAATAGAGAAAACAAGACACAGGGCTGTGATACCAAGTTTTTCAAAGGTGAGTCCTTGGATCGTAAAACATTATTATATTTTCTTGATTATTTTTGCTGTACTTATTGTTCCAGCATATTATGGACAGAAGCACAACAAGGTTTATTACAATCTGGATAGTTCACTTCCTAAGGATCTTGAGAGTATTCAGGCAAATGAGAAACTGGAGAAAGAGTTTAATATGGCATCGACACATATGATACTTCTGGATTCCAACCTGAGTGACAAAGAAGTAAGAGGTCTTATTGACGAAGTGAATGCGGTGGATGGAGTTAAGGCCACTCTGGGTATTCAGGCCCTTGAGGGAGCAGGACTTCCAAAAGAAATGCTGCCTAAGAAGATAGTGGATATACTTGATGATGGAGAGTATCAGCTCCTATTTATAATGTCAGAATATAAGGTCGCGTCAGATGAGGTTAATCATCAATGTGATGAGATAAATGACATCGTAGATAAATATGATACAAAAGGAATGTTGATAGGTGAAGCTCCGTGTACTGAGGATCTCATAAAAGTTACAGACCACGACTTTAATATCGTTAATTCGGTATCTATTGTTCTGGTTGGACTGATCATAATCTTTGTATTTAGATCAGCCTCTCTTCCGATCCTTCTTGTTTCAGTTATCGAGTTCGCGATATTTATCAATATGGGAATTCCTCATTACACAGGAGCTACTTTACCTTTTGTAGCTTCTATAGTAATTGGGACTATTCAGCTGGGATCAACAGTTGATTACGCGATACTGATGACTAATAAGTATAAGACGGCAAGAATCAGTGGCATGGAGAGTAAAGAGGCAGTTACTAATGCACTTGGAGGTTCTGTTAATTCAATATTTGTTTCAGCGCTTTCATTCTTTGCTGCAACCTTTGGTGTAGGACTGTACTCCAAGATAGATATGATTAGTTCACTCTGCATCCTTATGGCAAGAGGTGCAATCATAAGTATGTTCGTGGTTGTCCTGCTTCTTCCAGCGGTGCTAAGAGTATTTGATAAGGTGATTATATATTCAACAGGTGGTTTTGCTGAGTTAAGAAAGTCAGATGATGACAGACATCACCATAAGATGTTATTTCAGCATTAGTGGTTTGTATGGTTTGGTAAAGAAAGGACGATAAATAATGAGAAATTCATATACAATAAATGCAAAGAAAAGTATAGCTGCAGCAATGAGCGTACTCATGATTGGAAGTCTTGCTGCTTGTGGAAGTGCAGATACGGCAGCGATAGATACAGATGGAGTTCAGGCCGCAGAAGATGTTGAGGAGAAAAATATAGAAGAGGCTATAACAAAGAGCCTTGGGCTGGGAACTTCCACAGATGCAGATGTAGATAAAGAGGAAACGGTTTATCTCATCTCTGATGCAAATGGAAATGTACAGGATACCATAGTTGAAGAGTGGTTGAAGAATCCGGAGGGAAAGGATGAACTTCGAGATGTCAGCAGACTTACAGATATAGAAAATGTAAAGGGTGATGAATCATTTGACCAGGATGGTATTAAACTTACATGGCAGGCAGAGGGTTCAGATATTTACTATCAAGGACATACGGATGAAGCTGCACCAGTATCTGTAAATGTAACTTATTATCTCAATGACAAAGAAATCTCGCCTGAAGAATTATCAGGAAAGTCAGGACATGTCAAGATTAGGTATGAATATAACAACACAGCAAAGAGTGGAGATGTATATACCCCATTTGTCATGGCTACAGGAATGTCACTGGATATGGAGAACTTCGCAAATGTTACAGCAACAAATGCTAAGGTTATCTCAGACGGCTCTAGATACATGGTGGTAGGTTATGGTATGCCAGGGATGACAGAAAGTTTGAAACTTTCCGATTTAGGTGTAGAAGATGATATAACTCTTCCGGATTATTTTGAGATTGAGGCTGATACTTCAGACTTTCAGCTGGGCATGTCTATTACCGTAGCCAGCGTTGAAACACTTGGTGAGGATGAGATAGATGTATCTGATGCTGAGAAAGAGATTAACGACTTGGCTGGGGAATATCAGAATGGCATGAACAGCCTTGTAAATGGTATTTCAGAATATACAAATGGAGTTGATCAGGTAGCATCTGGAGTAGATACTCTTAGCTCAGGCAGCGAGACACTTTATTCAGGGGCAGGTTCGCTGAAGAGTGGAATTGAAAGTGCGGCTTCCGGAGCGGATACCATAAAGAGCGGACTTGATTCGGCATATTCCGGAGCAAAGCAGGTGAGCGACGGCGCCACAACACTTTCTGGTGGGGCAGAAGAACTATCAAATGGAGCGGCATCCCTGTCAAATGGAGCAAAAGAGGTGTCAAATGGAGCTAGTAAGGTGAATAGTGGCGCGGCATCCCTATCTAGTGGTGCCAGCAGTGCTTATGCAGGGGCTAAACAGGTAAGTGATGGAGCTGCACAGCTGAATACAGCAGTTCAGGCAATAGAACTTCCTGATGTTTCAAAGATGGCTGGTGGAGAGGTTGATGATGCAACTAAGTCAGCAATTAAGTCAGCCGCAGAAAACGCTCTTGGAACAGATACATCTACCTATGTTGGAACAGCAGTAACAAATGTAGTGTCTGGTTCGGTCAATTCAGATACAGTGAGTCAGGTTGTGGACTATCAGACAAATGGTGCTTCAGCAGTTCAGTCAGCTGCCCAGTCAGCAGGTGCAGGACAGGCGTCAGCAGCTGCAGAATATGCATCAGCTGCAGCAGTGGCATCCAGCTATTCAGGTTCAGCAAATGCGGAAGCACTTGCAGGAGTAAAACAGCAGATAGCAGCAGGTCTGGCTGCGCAGTATGTTGAGGCTGGATATGATGAAGAAACAGCTCAGGCAACTGCATCAGCAGCTGCAGAAACAATGGTAAACAGCATCTATCAGGCTGGTTATGGTGATGGCTATGGAAATGCATACTGCACAGGCTATGGTGCAGGTTATGCTGATGAGTATCAGACATATCTGACAGAATTCAGCAAATATACAGAACAGGTTAGGACAGGTTTTGGTGGTGACTCATTTACAGGTGCTGTATCAAATGTTGCAAATGCCTATGCATCAGCTGGAGCTCAGGTTACACTTGGTAAGGTAGGAACAGCTATGAGCAGTTTTTCAACTAAGCTGGATACACTTAAGGCTGGAACGCAGAGTCTTGCAGATGGTTCTGCCTCTCTGACCACAGGACTTGGAACACTTTCAACCGGAGCTTCTGATCTGGCAAATGGAACTGATGCTCTTTCAACAGGTGCGTCAACACTTTCAAATGGAGCTGCAACACTTTCGACCGGAGCTTCAAACCTTAATACAGGTGCAGCAACTCTTGCTTCAGGTGCTGGACAGGTTACTGATGGATTATCACAGCTTGATACTGGTGCAGGAACACTTCAAAGTGGTATGGATCAATTGAAATCAGGTTCTTCAACACTATATAGTGGAACTAAGACACTTAAGGATGGAGTCAGCACACTTAAGTCTGGTACAGATACACTTTCAGCTAATAGTTCAGCTCTTAACAGTGGTGCAGATAAATTACAGGAAGCAACAGATACACTGATTGATAAGCTGAACGAGACAGAGGACGGAGTAAATGAGTTTGTTGATAATGTCAACAGTGTCAAGGAAGCTGCAAGGGACTATCAGAGCTTCGGTGGAGCGAGTGGTGATATGAAGGCAAAGACTAAGTTCATTATCAAGGTGAATGGCGTAGAAGAAAGCATAAAGTAATTCGCTGAAGGATAGCAGGTTGGTTATCTGTAATACGTGACTGATTTATTATAGAGCTGGTGATGAACGTCGCCAGCTCTTTTTATGGTTATAAAGGGATATCTTTTGTTATGGATATTTATCTATGCTATAATAGCATTTGGTTATGCTTGTTAAAAGATGTTAGTCTTTTCAAAGGATAATATTATTTGTTCTGTTTATAAAATGAAGGGATTTATGGAGGGTAAGGGATGTCAAAGAAGAAAAAACAGCTCAGGGGATTTGATGATGATGAAAAATGGGTAGTGGGATTTGGTGCATTTCTCCTTGCCCTAGGTCTTTTATCGATAATAATTGGTATTGTCAGAACAAATGAGATTGCTAACTCTGAGATAATTAAGGATGTGGAAGCAGAGGTTACATACTCAGAGATTCAAAGTAAAGAGCTTTCCAGCAGTCAGAAAAGAGAGAAGAAAAGAGCTGAAGAACGGGGCGAGATTTATTATGTTGCACCTGATTACTATTATAAAGCGAAGGTAAAATTTGAGGCTGAAGGAAAAACCTATAAGGGAAATTATTATTCTGAGAATTCACTTACTAAAGGACAGAAGGTTAAGGTAAATGTATTTAAAAATGCCAAAGGTAAGTACAAGGTTATTGATCCGATTAAGCATGATGTGGGTTCGTATATTATATATGGAGCTATAGGAGGACTGGTAGGACTTGGACTGATTCTTCTGTGTGTTATCAATAAAGCAATGGATAATTCGGAAGTGAGAAAAAATCAGAAGAAGAAAAAGAAGCAGAATTAACAGGATGAAATATAGATGAGAAAAATACTATTAATTCTTACAGGCGGAACCATCTGTTCTGCAAAAAATGAAGAAGGGCTGAATGCTCTTAATACCGGAGCGGCAGTACCGGCACTGGTTACCATGTATGAGGATACGTCGATTGGTTTCGACACCATTTCCCCAATCAATACCCTCAGTGAGAATATGACTATTGATAAATGGAATCAGCTGATCGAAGCTCTTAAGAAAATTAATTTTAGTGATTATATGGGGGCTATGATACTGCATGGTACAGATACACTGCATCTAACTTCAGCACTGATGGGAGTACTTCTTGGTTCGGTGGGATGTCCAGTTATGATGCTCAGTGCACATAGAATTTTGGATGATCCTGAGAGTAATGGACCGGATAATTTTGCAAAGTCAGTTGAATTAATTAAGAGGCTGAATGCAGAGGGAAGAGACGGCGTTTATGTAGTATACCGAAATGTAAATGGGGTGTCCTATGTACATCATGCAGCACATCTAGAGGAGTGCGGTGACTATTCTGAGGATTTCTACAGCGGTGATATGATAGAGTTTGACAGATTGATGAGTGATTGGGATACGGAATGGCTGGATAATCTAGAAAGAGATTTAGAAAGAGATTTAGAAAGAAATACAGAAAGAAATACAGAAAGAATAGATATAAAAAATGTCGGTACACTGAAAGATGATGTTCTCTACCTGCGTCCTTATGTTGGAATCAACTATGACAGAATCAGTCTTGATGGTGTTCGGGCAGTTCTTCATGGAATGTATCATTCAAGTACCCTTAATACAGAAGGTGATGGTCCTTATTCGGTTATGTCGCTTCTTAGAAGATGTAATGAACAGGGAATACCATGCTATATCTTTCCTTGTAAGGATGGGGACTACAGGTACAGTACAACAAAACCACTTATTGAGAATGGTGCAAAGTGTATCTATGGGATGACCTGGGAAGAAATTTATGTGAGGCTGCTGATTGAAAATAGATAGTAATTCTAAAACAAGAAAATTTTATTACAAGAAAATTTTATTACAAGAAAATTTTATTACAAGAAATTTTTATTACAAGAAAAAACCAGCGAGGAGGGTTATTCGCTGGCTTTTAATATAATAATCATCTCTATATATGATTAACCTTCATTTAGGAGTATAACACTATGTATTATTTTAACACTATATAAATATTGCTATTTTGTTAACCGAAATTGCTTTCTTTAATTATTTTATGGAATAGGATGTGAATAACATGCTGAAGGAACTGTTTAGTGAAATACCATATCTGGAAAATGAATATATAATCTTAAAGAGTCTGACGGATGCTGATTCGCAGTCGCTTGAAAAGCTTCGAAAAAATAAGTCGGTATATAGATATCTGCCGACTTTTCTTTTTGAGCAACAGATTGAAGATGTTCACCGAGTTATCAATGAGATGTATGAGTCAATTTTTAAGAATAAAGAATCGCTGCTTCTGGGAATATATTTAAAGAAAGACATGTCCTTCTGCGGACTGGCTGAGTTTTATGGATACAGACCTGAAATGAAGAAGATTAGTCTAGGCTACAGACTTCTTGAAGAATTCTGGGGCAGAGGTATAGCAACAAATGCGGTTAGTCTTATGGTGGATTATATTTATGGAGAGACGGATATAGTAATAATAACTGCAAGTACAATGGTGGAAAATGAAGCATCAGCAAATGTGCTTAGGAAGAATGACTTTATCCAGACTGTAATAGCAGACGAGGACTGGGGCTTCGCGGACTTAACCACAGCCTATAAATGGTTCAGGTGAAAATGAAAAATAATAATAAGCTAAAGTAATAAAACTGTTAGACAGTTAGACGATTAACTTATCCACAGTTACTTCTAAGGCATCAGCAATATCACACAGAACTTTTGAATTGCATGTATCTGTGCTGTTCTCTTCAAGCATTGAGATTATCTCTGTTGAAACTCCTGATTTTTCAGACAATTCTTTAACTGTAATTCCTGCTTTTTCTCGAATCTCTTTTACAGCAAATCTCATAGTGTGTCACCTCTGTTTGAGATATTTTGAAACCTTTACTAGTCTAACATGTTAGACGAACGTAGTCAAAATAATTATTTAATTTTCACTGTGAAAACATTATAATGTATATGGCTCAGCGCATTATAGCTGGCTGTTATTTATTATGTGTAAGATGATTTTTGAGGGGAATAGGCATGCGTTTAGGAGAACTTATTTCGGAATATAGAAAAAAGCATAATATGTCTATGGAGGATTTTCATAGGGTAAGTGGAATTAGTAAGTCATATATAGGTTTTCTTGAAAAGGGAGCTCATCCACAAACAGGAAAACCGATTACCCCATCATATAACAGTGTTATGAAGGCTGCTAAGGCTTTTGGAATACATGTTGATACTCTAATGCATATGATAAACGAGGATATTTGCATAGGGGATGATGATATAATTCTTATGACAAATTATCAAAACGCTATAAGCATTCCCGTTATGGGCAGGGTTGCAGCCGGTTCTCCAATAGATGCCATCGAGGACGTAATAGATTATGTAGTGATTCCTGAGGATATGGCTACTCAGGATGAATATTTTGGTTTAAAAATAAAAGGCAGATCTATGGAACCTCAAATATTTGATGGTGATATAGTAATTGTACGAAAGAGTGCTGTGGCTGAAACGGGTGATATTGTTATTGCCACTGTTCACTCAGATGATGCTGTATGCAAAAAACTAAAAACGAATAAATCAAAAACTATTTTAAGATCACTAAACCATGACTTTGAAGATATCGATGTTACGGGAGATGCTTCGTTCAGGATTCTTGGAGTTGTGGTTGAGCTTAGGAGGAAATTATAATTGACATAGATTTGATATTAAAACATAATATTCCTTATTATACAATACAGGGCGGATGTGTTATCATGAAAAGGATTTCACATTCGCTCTTTTGATTCTGAATAGAGTATGACGTTCTGAATAGAGTATGACATTCTGAATGGATCATGTCATTCTGAGCGAAGCGAAGAATCTTTCTTTAAATAATGTATATACAAATAAGGAGTAACACATGGATATCAAGAAAATAATCAGCGAGATGACACTTGAGGAAAAAGCATATCTGGTTTCAGGACATGATATGTGGAATACAGAAACTATTGATAGGGTTGGAATTCCGGGAATCTTTATGAGTGATGGCCCTCATGGACTTAGAAAACAGGAGCATCGTGAGGTGGGTACAAATGGAATCTACGAGTCCATAGATGCAGTATGTTTTCCAACAGCCTGTGCGACAGCTTCTTCATTTGATAAGGATCTTATGTATCAGATGGGCGTGGATCTAGGTAAGGAGTGTCAGGCAGAAAATGTATCAACTATTCTTGGTCCTGCAATCAATATCAAGAGATCACCTCTCTGTGGACGAAATTTTGAATATGTATCAGAGGATCCGTATCTCACTGGAGAAATGTCGGCAGCATATATAAATGGAGTTCAGTCTCAGAATGTTGGAACATCACTAAAGCATTTTGCAGCTAATTCTCAGGAGACCGAGAGAATGTATGCGGACAGCGTGGTGGATGAGAGAACGCTTCGTGAGATATACCTGGCTGGCTTTGAGACAGCAGTAAAGAAGGCGAAGCCATGGACTATAATGGCCTCCTACAATCGTATAAATGGAACCTATGCTTCAGAAAATGACTGGCTGCTGAACAAGGTTCTTCGTGATGAGTGGGGCTTCGATGGCGTTGTAATGTCTGACTGGGGAGCGGTATCAACTCGTGCAAAGGGAGTTGCTGCAGGTCTCGACCTTGAGATGCCAGGTTCAAGACATGTAAATGATGCTTCTATAGTTGAGGCTGTAAAGTCAGGTGAGCTTTCAGAAGAGGCACTTGATAAAGCTGTAGAGAATATTCTGAAATGGGTAGAGAAGTTTGTAGAAAACAGACAGGAAGAAATCTTCGACCGGGATGCGGATCATGAGAAGGCTGTCCGAGTTGAAGAGGAGTGTATTGTTCTTCTTGCAAATGATGTGATTGTGGAAGGCGTTACAGAGATAAATGAAGATGGGGAACTATTTGGTGAGAATATGGTTGAAAAGCCAGTTCTTCCACTTTCTCCAGATGAGAAGATTGCGCTTATTGGAGGCTTTGCAGAAACTCCAAGATTCCAGGGTGGTGGAAGCAGCCATATAAATGCACATAAGGTTGTATCTGCTGTATCAGTAATGAAGGATTATTCAGATAATATTACCTATGCTGAGGGTTTCCCATATGATGCTGATGTTTTTGATGAGAAGAAGTTTGCTGAAGCAATTGAAATCGCAAAAGAAGCGGATAAGATTGTAGTATTTGCAGGACTTCCGGATGTGTTTGAATCAGAGGGCTACGACAGACAGCATATGAGACTTCCAGACTGCCAGAATGAGCTTATTGATCAGCTTCTCGAACTAGGCAGGCCTGTGATAGTAGTTCTACATAATGGTTCACCAGTTGAAATGCCTTGGGCTGATTATGTGGCAGGAATAGTTGAAGCTTACCTTGGTGGCGAGGGCGTTGGAGAAGCAGTGATGAATGTTCTCTATGGAAGAGTTAATCCTTCAGGAAAGCTTGCAGAATCATTTCCAATTAAGCTGGAGGATAATCCAAGCTACCTCAATTTCCCAGTTGCAAGGCATAAGGTGAATTATGCAGAGGGAGTCTTTGTGGGATATAGATATTATGACACAAAGAAGATGGAAGTTCTCTTCCCATTTGGGCATGGACTTTCTTATACAGAGTTTGAATATAGTAATATGAAAGTGGAACTGCCGGATAATTCCTATAATATGGATTCAGAAGAGAAGCTGCATATAACTGTAGATGTTAAAAATATCGGAAAGGTTAAGGGCAAGGAAGTTGTTCAGCTTTATATCTCCGATAGGACGGGAGTTATCAACAGACCAGTTCATGAACTAAAGGGATTTGAGAAGGTCGAGCTTGAACCAGGTCAGACACTTAGCGTTGCTTTTGATCTCGATAAAAGAGATTTTGCCTGGTATAGTACACAGATTGGTGACTGGTATGCATCACCTGGAAAATATGTTATTCAGATTGGTAAATCCTCAAGAGATATAGTGTTTGAAGAGGAGATAGAACTTACTGGTGGTTTCCAGCTTCCTCCAATCATCGATCAGGATGTACAGCTGGGAGAGCTGTTGTCATATGATAAGACAAAGGGCTTCACAATGGAGTGCTTTGGAAAGGCATCAACTCAGTTCTCGGGTGCAGAGAGTGAGGAGGAGATGGATGAGATGACCAG
Source organism: uncultured Lachnospiraceae bacterium (assembly GCA_902783605.1). Lineage (GTDB taxonomy): Bacteria > Bacillota > Clostridia > Lachnospirales > Lachnospiraceae > Eubacterium_Q. Next base: position 8,563 of record CACZRU010000114.1, on the reverse strand, counting down.
AGCAATGCTGGAGTATATGCCAATCAGAACTCTCCGTTCCTTTGGCGAGTTAGATAATGAGAAAATCGAAAAGATTCTTGAGGAACTGAGAAAGAGAGTGTAAAAAATAGAGAGACTTAGCTGTTCTTTGAACCAGCTTAGTCTCTCTTTACTTTTTCAGTGACCTTCTGCACAGTTTTACTATCTGCGATCTTTTGTACGGGTTTACTATCTGCTATTTTTTGAACTGGCTTGCTGTCTGCAATCTTCTGAATAGGAGTCATTACCATTCTCTTAACGGAAAAGTTTTCCCTATAACGATCAAACACTTCTCTAGGAGATATAGAAGAAAGTCTGGATGAGAAGAAGAAATAGCTTCGTTCTTTGGCTTCCATTCGTATATCTATCAGCTTGCTCTTATATGCATTATACTTGACCACTACATTATATTCATCAGCCAGCTTCTTTATCTTAACCATAAGCTGGAATGAGTATACAATATCTAGGAAGAATATTCCGTAGAAGAAACCAATGAAAAATGAAAATGCCAGATTTCTTGACAGCCAGTCTAGAGCATCCAGAACCTGAGGGTGAAGTACCAGGTAGTAGAATGCAGCAAGGGCATACCAGAATAGTGAAAATAGTGGACAGATAACTCCCTTGATGTTGCCCCAGTATGAGGAATAGTCCCATAGCTGAAGATGCAGGTGATTGATAAAAATTATTCCTGTGATAAATTCTATTAGTGTCATGCAGGCTGCCATTATTACAAAAATAACCAGCTTTTCCAGAAGAGGATGAACAGCGCCGAGAGCAGGAATACTAATATGCCCCAGAAGATAGAGTATAATAAGACCTGAACCATATATTGGAAGATATGGTCCTACAAAAAATCCGGGGTTGACCCATTTTTTCTTTTTTCTTTCTACTGGATCTAGGAATCTTCTAAAGAAAAGTTCGATAACCCAACCAGTCACACTTCCTGAGGAGAAGAGGAAGAGAAGTACTAGAAGTTTATTCATAATCAAGCTCTCCAAGCCGTCATAGAGTAATTTATTATAAGTTAAATAAGGCTGCAAATAAGTTCTACAGCATATACAGACGCACAGGATAAGAGCGCAACTGTTGTGAGACTCTTTCCCTTAAGCGCAAGCAGTACAGCAACAATAAACCCTGTTATAGCAGACCAGATGGTGGCAGTTGCTGTAAAGATAGCCGGAATAGTCATGGCTGTCAGTACTGCATATGGAATATAATGCAGGAATGACCTGATAAACTTATTTTGAATCTGTTTGTTTACCAGAACAAATGGTATTGCCCTGATCAAATAAGTAGAAATGGCCATTATAGCTAAATATATGAAGAAGGTGAGATGTGTCATACAGCACCTCCTTCTGCAGTCTGTGTATTATTGGTATCATCGACAGGATGCAGTATTGCAACAATTACTGCACTGACGATTGCACATATACTTACCGATATTCCAACAGATACTTCTTTTATATATGGTACATAGGTGAATGCTGTGCTCAGCAGTGCTGCTATGATTACAGCCAGGATAATTGGTTTTTCCTTTTTCATTTCAGGAACTACTATTGCTACAAACATTCCATATATTGCAAGTCCCAGTGCGCTCATGACGCTGGAAGGAAGAACATTTCCAAGGAAAGCACCGAGGAAGGTTCCTAAGGTCCAGCCTATTGCAGGAAGCGTTGATAATCCGAAGAAAAAAGATCTTGTTATCGTTTCTTCAGATATGCCAACTGCAAATATCTCATCTGTAATAAAAAAACCTAGAAGCCAGCGCCATATCCCGCTGAATTTTTTATCCAGCTTCTGTGAAAGAGCAATAGACATAAATGAATATCTTACATTTATTGTCAGCTGAGAGATAAGCATATCCAGCCACAGTCCTGGGATAGGCATCATTTGGACACCGGCAAATTGTCCAGCGGATGTAAGTGTGGTCATTGATATGAGGGTGGCTTCCCATATAGTCAGTCCGTATTTAATTGCGATTATTCCAAAAGTAAAGGACACGGACAGATACCCCAGTGCTATTGGAATTCCTGCCAGGAGTCCTCTCTTATAATTCACTATTGTTTTATTCATAACATTCTCGATTCTAACACTTTTTACATGTGGTGACAAGGCGCCTGTTTAGATAGATTTATAAAACGGTTAAATGAGCAGGGGAGATACTTATTATAATTAGTGTAGACTAAATAATGAACAGTAGGTTATACTGAACTTAGTTTTGTGTTAATGTTTTTCAAACCTAGAATCTGGTAATTTTTGTTTTGAAATTTATTGATATCAAAATGGTTAAATGAAGACTATTATAATTATTTTAAGGAGGTTACAGAATGGCAAAGTACAGATGTAAGATATGTGGAGAAGTATTTGAAGTTGCAGATGGAGAAGCTGCTGTATGCCCAGTTTGTGGCGTTGATGGAGATAATCTTGAATTAGTTGAAGAGGCTGCTGATTCTGGTAAAGCTAGTAAGTATGCAGGAACTCAGACAGAGAAGAATCTGCAGACAGCATTTGCTGGTGAATCACAGGCAAGAAATAAGTATACATATTTTGCTTCAGTGGCAAAGAAGGAAGGCTATGAGCAGATTGCAGCACTTTTCCTTAAGACTGCAGATAATGAGAAAGAGCATGCAAAGATGTGGTTCAAAGAGTTAGGAGAGCTTGGGGATACAATCGCTAACCTTAATGCCGCAGCAGATGGCGAGAATTATGAATGGACAGATATGTATGATGGCTTTGCAAAGACAGCTGAAGAAGAAGGATTTCCTGAGCTTGCTGAGAAGTTCCGTCTTGTAGCTGCTATTGAGAAGCATCATGAAGAGAGATACAGAGCGCTGCTTAATAATGTTGAAACCAAGCAGGTATTTGAGAAGAGTGAAGTTAAGGTTTGGGAGTGCCGTAACTGTGGTCATATAGTTGTTGGAACAAAGGCTCCTGAAGTATGTCCGGCTTGTGCTCATCCACAGAGCTTCTTCGAAGTTAGTGAGCAGAATTATTAAGAGAATAATAAACAGAATTATTATTGAATTCTTTATAAAAGAATTAGAATTTTGTTTTTAGAATTAAAAAGAATGATTTCTATGAATTTCAAAAGAAATCATTCTTTTTATTGTTCCGGCATGAATCTTAAAAATATCTTTTTTTAATGATTTGTGTTATGATAAACCTTGCTTGAGATTAATGTTCAAGCTATCGAAAATACATAATAAAAAAATAGTGTTATAGAAAAAAGCAGGGTTGAGGAAAAAGTATGATATATATAAAAAATGGCAGAGTTGTAGATGGAGCGGAGGGCAGAGATGAACTGTCGGATGTTGCAATCATTGGAAATGAAATTGTAGGTGTCGGCCCACAACTGGATATAGAGATGATTAAGGCAATGCATGACATTTCGGAGTCTGACATACAGGTTATCGATGCGTCGGGACTGGTTGTTGCGCCGGGATTAGTTGATACACATGTTCATTTTAGAGATCCAGGATTTACCTACAAGGAAGATATAGATTCAGGTGCTGAGGCTGCTGCAAGAGGAGGCTTTACAACTGTTATCTGTATGGCCAATACAAAACCGGTGGTAGACTCGGTTGATGTATTAAGATATATACAGGAAAAAGGTGAAAAGACATCGATTCATGTTCTTCAGACTGCAACAGTTACCGTAGGTATGAAGGGAGAGGAACTGGTAGATATGGAAGCTCTTGAAGAAGCAGGAGCTGCTGGTTTTACAGATGATGGCCTTCCGATACTTAATGAGGCTATACTAGTTGAAGCAATGAACAAGGCCAGTGAACTTGATCTTCCAATCAGCCTTCATGAGGAGGATCCGCTCTTTATAAAACAGCCTGGAGTCAATATGGGAAAAGTTTCCGAACAGCTTGGTTATGGAGGTGCAGCCAGGGCGGCAGAAGATGTTATGGTTGCCAGGGATATTGCGCTGGCACTAAATACTGGAGCAACTCTATGTATACAGCATATTAGTTCTAAAAATAGTGTAGAATTTGTAAGAGCAGGTAAAAAACTTGGTGGAGATATTCATGCAGAGGCTACGCCTCATCATTTTACACTTACAGAGGAAGCGGTTCTTAAATATGGTACAAATGCAAGAATGAATCCTCCACTTAGAGAAGAAGAGGACAGGCTAGCTATAATAGAGGGAATAAAAGACGGTACTATAGATATGATAGTAACTGATCATGCACCACATTCTACGGAAGAAAAAGCTAAACCATTAGGTGAAGCTCCGAGTGGTATAATTGGGCTTGAAACTTCACTTGGTTTGGGAATAAAATCATTGGTGCAGCCAGGTCATATTTCCCTAGTAAAATTAATGGAGCTTATGAGTGCAAATCCAGCAAAGCTATACAGACTTATTCCGGGAAGTATAAAAAAAGGTGCTCCAGCGGATATAGTGATTTTTGGAGAAAACGAAAACTGGAAGGTGGAAGACTTTGCTTCAAAGGCTGAGAACAGTCCATTTATCGGCTGGAAACTTCCAGGAAAGATTCATTACACAATCTGCACTGGCAAGATAGTTTATCAGAATGTGTAAATGGGAAATGATAATTAAAGGGGTTAGCATGGAGAATAATAATCAGAATTATAATAATCAGAATTATAGTCAAAATAATAACCAAAACAACAACCAATATAATAGCGAATACATTAACAATGACAATATTGGTGAGGCAATGATCATTTCAGCTCAAGAGGGCAGTGATCAGATTGTCTACGAGGGAACCGTAGAAAAACCTAATATTGTAGTAGTTGGTAATTCTGGAGTTGGTAAGTCAACACTTATAAATTCGCTGTTTCAAACTTATGTAGCAGAAACCAGTATCGGTGAAGCTACTACAAAGGAACTTCGTGTATATGAAAATGATGAGCTGGGTTTTAGAATTATCGATACTATTGGTTTTGAGCCTGGACTTATGAATCAGAACAGGGCCATAACTGCGTTAAAAAAATGGTCTCGTGACAGTATAAAAAATGATGATCCAACACATCAGATAAATATGATATGGTACTGTATTGATGGCACCTCCCGAAAGATGTTTAAGAAGAACATCGATATGCTGGCTAGAGCTACATCTGTATGGAAGAGTGTTCCTATCATAGTTGTAATTACTAAGTCATATTCTAAGCCAGAGCGTGAAGAGAATGTTCGTATGGTTTATCATGCATTCAAAAATCATAAAAAACTTAGTGAAAACCTAAAAGCAATAGTTCCAGTAGTAGCCAGTACCTATAAGATAGATGCGGATTTAAATATTAATGTAACACCTGATGGACTGGGAGAGCTTCTCTCAGAAACAGTAAAGTATCTTCCAGATGGTATAAATGCGTCCATGGTAGATAAGAAGTATTTCTATCTTCAGCAGAAGAGGGCCATGGCTCATTCAGTGGTTGGAGCGTCTGCGCTGGCAGGACTCACAGTTGGACTCGTGCCAATTCCATTTCCAGATGGTACTATACTGACTCCACTAGAGGTTGGAGAAATCAAGAGTCTTTCAAAAATATATGGTGTTGAATTTGATAAGAACACAGAGCTTATTCAAACTATTATTAATGCAGGAACAGCAGGAATAATTGCAAAGACTGCGCTGAATGCTATAAAGGCTATTCCGGGACTCAATATTGCCGGAGATGTGTTAAATGGTATTGTGGCTGGTGTTATTGTTGCAGCTCTTGGTGAGGGAAGTATATACATCTTTGAGCAGATATATACAGGACAGAAATCAGTTGCTGATACAGAATGGGTAAAGAATTTCCTGGATTCAAAGGTGGCAACTGGGCTGGCTGGTAATATAAACAGCATCATCAAGGAATACACTGCACTTCTATCTTCAGGCAAGAAGGTGGGGGCCAAGGATGTTATGATGATCATAATGAAAAATATAAAAATTAAGTAACAAGAAAAGAGGACAGAATCAATGGCACAAGATCAAAATAAGATTAAAATTGCTTTAATATTTGGAGGAAGGTCCAGCGAGCATGATGTTTCGTGCATTTCCGGTGCTACGGTAGCTAAGGCTCTGGATCCAGAGAAGTATGATATTACCTATATTGGGATAACAAAAGAAGGTCATTGGTATCTGGTTGAAGACTATGATACTATTGCTGATAGAAGATGGGAAACAGAGGCGAAAAATCCTGTCAGAGCGATTATCTCTCCTGACACTGATCATAAGCTGATAATAAAGCGTGAAGATAAATATGAGATTCGTGAACTGGATGTTGCATTTCCGGTGCTTCATGGACTTTATGGTGAGGATGGAACAATCCAGGGGCTTTTTGAGATGGCGAATCTTCCGTATGTAGGATGCGGACATCTTTCATCTGCAGTTACGATGGACAAGTTTTTTACAAAGATTATTGCTGACAGTGTTGGTGTAGATCAGGCAAAATATGTTGGCGTCAGAGCTTATGAAACAGCTGATGATATGATAGATGCTGCAGTTGCAAAGGTTGAGGCTGAAAGAGAGTATCCAATGTTTGTAAAGCCTTCCTGTGCCGGTTCATCTATGGGCATTACAAAGGCACATAATAGGGATGAACTTATCTCAGGACTTAAGCTTGCGGCACAGCATGATACTAAGATTTTAGTTGAAGAATGTATAAATGGACGCGAGATAGAATGTGCTGCATTTGGATATGGAGATAAAACAATTGCTGCAGGTGTTGGTGAAGTTGTAGCCGCTGCAGAATTCTATGACTTTGATGCAAAGTATAATAACGAAGATTCACTTACCGTAGTTGATCCTGATATTCCTGAAGAAAAGAAAAAAGAAATTATGGATACAGCAGTGAAAATCTTTAGAGCATGTGATGGCTATGGATTATCTAGAGTTGACTTCTTCCTTGAAAATGGAACTAATAGGGTTGTATTTAATGAGATAAATGCCATTCCTGGACATACAGCTATAAGCATGTATCCAATGCTTATGGAACATGCTGGATACAGTATGAATGAATATGTGGATAAGCTGGTACAGATGGCCTTTGAGAGACGTTAACGCGTTTACTTATTTCTCATCAGTGGCTTCGGACTTATCGACATGCTCGATCAGAAGAAGTACAAGCGAACCTCCCAGGAATATTAGTGATGCGAGAGCTATTCCAACTGAAGATGGGATTTCACTGAATAACTTGTTAGGTATTAGATATAAGGTGCCATTTACGGTCATGTGAATAAGAATAGTTGGAATCAGTGATTCAAACTTAACTGCTATAATTCCAAATATTATTCCACAAATAAGAGCGTAACACATCTGAATAAGGTTTAAATGATATATTGAGAATAGAACAGCCTGAATGATTATAGCAATCATTTGGGCTCTTTTTATGTTTTTGGAGTTTTCTAGTGCTTTTCTGGCATATCCAAGAATCAGTCCGCGGAATATTAGTTCCTCGGCTGGAGGTCCAAGAAGAATGGTTGTGGCTATAAAGAGAATAGAATTACTTCCGGTATATTCTTGGATCATAGCATTATAGGATTCGAAATATGCAGGAAATGATGAACTGAGAATAAAGAGAACAGCATCAGTTAATAGTTGTAAGCTGAGTCCAATTATAATAATCGAAAGTAGGTTAAGTGGTTTGATAAAATGCTTGATTATTCTTACAGTATGAGTTTTAAAATCGTCTTTATTTTTGACATCAAAAGAAGAATAGTAGCTCTTTATAAAACTCCTATAGTACATCCATCCACAGATGACAAGTATCATTGTGAATCGTATTAGATTAAAAACTCCCTGGTTTACCATTGCTGTATCTGTTTCTAAAACATTAACGCCGCCTGTCATTACGGTAATGGCAAAAGCGGCGAAATAACTGATGAGAGTCAATAGGAATGCAAATGGAAGCATTCCTAAGGCGAGTATCATGTATTTTACTTTCATAATTAAACGGTAATCTTCTTCTCTCTGTCTTTTTTCTTCTTTTCTTCAGCCTTCTGTTTCTTGGCCTCTTCCTTAGACTGCTTCATGGCAACTTCGTAATCCAGCTGCTTCTGATAGTCGGCCTGCTTCTTCATAAGTCTTTCGCGGAAAGATCTCTTGCGTTTTGGAGCGTTTTCTGCTTCTTCCTGCTGCATCTTCTTAGTCTTCTTATGAAGAGTCTTTACACTTGTGATATAGATACCACTTACCATGGCTTTAACCTCGCCATGCTGTGGAACATCATCATAGATAGATTCGTCACAGATAAGAGTCATAATCTGTGGTCCAACCTTAGCTTTTACAACTGGAACCTTTGCTCTCTGGTATCTTTTTGGAGCTTGTTCCATAACTGATTTAGGAAGGTTTGCATCCTTCATAGGCATTATCTTTTTGTCAATGATGAAAAGTGTGGCAGACTGTGAAGCGGCATTTATTGCCTCTCTCTGTTCAATCTGCTTCTGCTGCATTTTGTTTCCGGCAAAATATAATGCAACCATTGCACCAACGAGTACAACTGTGACAACGATTGCAATTATTGCTCCTGTTCCAATTAATATCATATGTATTCTCCTCTAAAAATTGTTTCTGATTAGATATCATATTTTAGATAT
>CACZRU010000113.1 GCA_902783605.1 uncultured Lachnospiraceae bacterium | reverse complement strand
TGAACTGTCCAAAGTTTATTCAGAAGCACTTGATAATCCTGAGTTTATCAAGTCTGTGGCAAATCTTCAGATTCTAGATTACATTTGTGGAAATACCGATAGACATGCGGGCAACTTTACGCTGGTAACTGAAAAAGTATTAGGGCCAAATGGAACTTATACGGTAAAGGTTCGTGGAGTACAGGGAATTGATAATGATACCAGCTTTGGAACCAATATTAGCGGTGAAAATGACTTCCAGAATCTGATCGCACTGTCTAAGATGCTCATTTTGCCTAAGGATACAGCGGACAGAATAGCAGAAGTGGATGATGATGTATTTCGCACCCTTCTTATCGGCTTTGATCTGACATCGAAGGAGATTGATGTTGCCCTTAGCAGACTTCATACTGTACAGGATAAGATCAGGGAGTCCTATAGATATTTTGAAAAGAATAAATCTGGTAATCTTACTGAGAAAGCTATTAAGATCGTGACCGATGAAGACATTTCAAAGATTTCACTTAAAAATGATCTGTTAAAGCCTAAATATAAAACAAAGCGTGGTTCAAATCATTATTATAATATGTTTTCAAGAATATATGGTAATTATAAGGTGACATCTAAGTCAGATGCTGTCATGAATTATGTGACTGCTGAGTTTACATCTGTATCTGTTGAAGCAAATTATAAAGCTGAGATTGCCTATGAAAATATTAAGAATATTGATGCAGAGCTGAAGAAAATGTCAAAGCTTCTTAAAGGTTCAGATGAATACCGTAATCTGATGGAATCCGTTAGTGCTCTGTCCCAGGAGCGCCGCAGGGGTAATAAAAACCTTTTTGTATCTATTGGAGATGGATTCATGGATAGTAATCGTGGTTTTGGACCAGTGTATCAGAAGGCTGTTAAGGCGACAAATGATGCTCAGGTTTACGTGGACAAGCAGAGAACTATTCTTGCTGGGCTTGAGAAGAACACTAAGGAATATAGGGATGCTGAGAAAGTCATGAAACTCCTGACTATGGAACTGGAGAATCTTCAGAAGTGCCGTGATGCCTATAAGGTGCTTACGGAACAACCTGCGGAGTTTGATAAGATCAATCAACTTAAGAATAAAAGAAGAATGGTATATTCCGGCAAGAGTTCATTTGAACTGACTGCAGAGGAGAAGGTACAGCTTGAGCAGGAGAAGATTCAGGGTGAGAAGACCGGATCTGAGGAGAAAGAAGAGAATATCCAGGATGAGAAGATTAAAGGTGAGAAGAATCAGGACCAAAAGGTGGGAACTGAGGACAAGGGTGAGCTGGAGCTTAAACCTGGAACAGTCAAGGTTGAGACTATAAAGAATGTAAATCCTGATGATTCATTTACCAATTCAAATATAGATGAGGAAGAAGAACCCATCATTAAGAATAATGAGGGACCGAATGAGAATCTTGAGATTATAACTAATACGGTGGCTGCTGGAAAAGCAACCGCTAAGCAGCTGGAAAATGCAAGAGCTCTGATCAGCAACACAAGGACCCTGGCCAACTGTTATACAGGAATGCGAAATGAGCTGATTGCATTTAAGGACTACCTAATCCAGCGTGGATCAAAGAGCGGTAACAAGCCATTTGAAGAAGATGGAAATGATGAATATAAGGAAATGGCTGCTGCTCTAAATGATTGTATTGATAAGCTAAATCCTGAGAGGAGGCTTGGTGCTCCAACTACTGATGAAGTAATGGAGGCGCTAAAGAAGCTTAATCAAAAGGCACATAGATATTACGATACTCATTATAAGCTTATGGGTATACCAGTTCATAAGTACGGCAGGATCCGTCTGGCTCAGGCAGAAAAAATATATAAGGCGGCCAATGTTATGATCCTGACACATACTGAAGTAGTAAATAGACTAGATGCTATAGAGCCTGATCGAAAGCCTAGGACATACGGAAAGGAAAGTCTGGTAGAGCTTATTAATAAGGCAGATAACCTTAATCAGAATAATACATTTAGTGAAGAAGACCTGAACATCAAGGAATATGCTGGAGAGCGCCGTATTGCTGCTTCCAGAGTTGATGCAATAGATAAGGTGAAGGCATTTAATAAGCCACTATTCCGTGTGTATAGCAGAAATAAGAGTGATGAGTATCTTAGTCTTATTCAGAATAGGGAGCGAAGTACTCAGGTTGAAAAGAGGGCTGAACTTTATACCTTGTATGATATGCTGGGAGAGATATTTGATAAAAATGTAACTCCTGATGTGGCTGAGAAGAAGGCTGCTCGTTTTAGTGAGGCGTCAGTAAAAGAGAGAGCTGAAAAGCTTTCGAAGAATCAGGTATTCAAGGATATCCAGGAAGTATGCAGAACCAATAATCCAGATAATGGCATCTCCATGTGGAAGAGTATCGAGAAGAAATCTGATGAAATGAAAGCACAGTATAAGAATGAACTTGCTCAGAGAATTCATAATAAAGATCAGGCAGCCTCTCGCATTATGGCTCATTTTGCTCCTGCACAGAATACACCTGAGGCAGTAAAGGCAGCGATGAAGGCGCTCTATAAAGAGGCGGCAGAAGTCTTCGTTCGTAAGGCGCTTCTCACACAGAAGGGCCGAGAGGTACTTCAGATGATGGCAGTAGAAGATAGTGCTAACAAGATGACGGACATGGTCAATAATGCAGCAACATACTTGGAGCGAAAGGAATATTTCAGCGCAAGGAACACACAGGAAATGACACGAAAGGTAAACAGCGCATTAAACAAAAACCTGGAAAACACATTGCTGAAAGAATACCTGAAGACCAATCCTCGTGCCAATGTGGAC
>CACZRU010000112.1 GCA_902783605.1 uncultured Lachnospiraceae bacterium | reverse complement strand
CTTCCTTCCTAATGAAGATGATGACATCATGGATACATATAAAGAGAAGAGAGCTCAGGCTCTTTACTCAGAGGATGAGAGACAGACACTTCGTCAGTCACACAATAATCCTCAGATTATCGAGCTTTATGAGAAGTTCCTTGGTGAGCCTAACAGCCACAAGTCACATGAGCTTCTTCATACAACATATGCTGCAAGAGAAGGCTTCAATGATGTTCAGTAGATTCTAATGTGGCATCTTAATAGCTGATGATATTTTATTGATTCAGCTATAAATTACATAAAAAATAAGGATGACAAATGGCTTATAGTTGTTTGTCATCCTTTTTATTTCATTAGATATTTCTTCGAAAAAATACTAACGCATTTAATTATGAAAAAGATATTCCTTCGTAAAAATGCTAACTGAAATAAAAAGGTACAATAGTTATAAAAAATAAAATACTGCTCTAAATATCTTTTTTGCGATCAATGTATAAACACGCTAAATATCTACTTTTTTACTGATGATAATTCAAATCAGAAAAAATAAACTTATAAATTAAACTGTGATTATTGTTATTTTTATAATGATTTTTTTCACTAATAAGCATATAGAAACGGCTATTTTAGGCGTATCTGGTCTTGACAATCAAACTATCTCTCCATATAATGTTCATGACATACAAATTATTAAATATCGTGAACATAGTGGAGGAGACATAAAAATGAGTATTGACGTATTAAAAACGATTAGTGAATTAATGAATGTAACACAAGGTAAAATATCAGATATCCAGCAGTTAAATGTTGGTATGACAAATCTTGAATATGTTTTCACTTATGAAAATGAAAGATATATAATTCGTTTTCCTGGCGTAGGTACTGATAAGATGGTAAATCGTAGACAGGAAGCTGAGGTATATAACACTATAAATGGCATGGGCCTCTGTGAAGACATTATATATATAAATCCAGAAAATGGAATAAAAATTTCTAAATTTATCGAGGACACACATATGTGTGATCCATATAATGATTCTGATGTAATCTTATCTTTAAAAACCGTTTGTAAATTACATGATTTAAAACTAAAAGTCAACCATTCATGGGACACTTATAAAACATTTGATCTTTATGATTCCATATGGGAAGGCCACTCATCTATTTTCTCAGATTATGATGAAATTAAAAAGCAAATATATGGTCTTAGAGATTTTATAAATAATAATATTGATGAAGTTATCTTAACTCATATTGATCCAAATCATAATAATCTTCTTATTACAAATGAAAAAACAAATCCTAGAGCATACCTGATTGATTGGGAATTTGCAGCAATGCAGGATCCTCATCTTGACATCTGTTGTTTTGGAATATTTGCATACTATGATAAAAAAAGAATGGACTGGTATATAGATAAATACTTTGAGATTCGTAACCAAGTTTGCAACTATGATACTAGAACAAAAATATATGCCTATATAGCAACATACGGACTTTTATGGACGAGCTGGGCAGAAGCTAAGCGTATAGAGGGCCAGGATTTTACAGAGTATGCTAAGATTCAGTATAAATATGCGAAGGATTATCTGGTTTATGTTCAGGAAAGACTTCGTAAGAAAAGTGCATAAGATTTTTCATATATTGGTTTAAAGTATTTTATAGAATAAGGAGATTAGTATGAGCAGTCAAGCAGTAACTTTACATAGAAAGAATGTAACATATATAGATAATACTAGTGTAAAAGAAAAGGTCGGAAAAATTGATTGGATTACAATGGTACTTCCACTTGTATTCGTCGCAATCATGTCTATTGTTATAATCTCAAAGCCTGAACAGTCAGAGTATTATATTAGGATTGTCAGAAGTTTTGTAGGTGATGACTGTGGTCTATATTACCAGATAATTGCAGGTGGTATTTTTGTTGTAACTATGTATATGGCTTTTTCAAAAATTGGAACCATTAAATTGGGTGATAAGGCAGACAAAAAGGCTTATTCAGATTTCAAATGGGGCTGTATGATATTTACATCTACAATGGGTGCCGATATATTATTTTATTCACTAACCGAATGGTCTATGTATGCGGGAGATCAATATGTAATAGATAAAGGCGTCGAAGAATGGGCCCCAACATACGCTTTATTTCACTGGGGACCAATAGGCTGGGGAATGTATATTGTTTTGGCTGTTGCATTTGGATATATGATTAATGTAAAAAAATGTAACAAGCAGAAGTTTTCAGAAGCTTGCAGACCTGTTCTTGGTGATAAAATCGTTGATGGAGCTATAGGAAAAGCAATAGACATCATAGCTGTATTTGCTTTAATATGCGGTGTTTCAACGACATTTTCTGTATCTGCTCCAGTACTTTCAGATGCACTAAGCAGAGTTGCAGGATTTCAGCCAAATGCTACAATGCAGGTTATATTTATCCTTATTATTACCTGTGTATATACACTTGCTGTTGTGCTAGGAATGAAGGGAATATCCAAGCTATCAAGTATATGTACATATTTATTTCTGGGACTTCTAGCTTATTTCTTCCTTTTTGGCGGTGAACAGAGATTTATTCTTGAATCTTCATACCAGTCACTTGGAAAAATGGTACAGCATCTTACTGAACTTACAACCTATATGGATCCCCTCAGAAAGAACTCTTTCCCTCAAAATTGGAGCATTTATTACTGGGCATATTGGCTGGTATATTGTGCAGGAACACCTTTCTTTATAGGGCAGATCAGTAAGGGTAGAACTATTAAGAATACCGTACTCGGTGGTTATGCCTGGGCTCTTGCTGGAACATTTATGTCATTTATGATTCTTGGAAATTATGCGATGGCTCAGCAATATAGACATGGTATAGATATAATTGGATTTGTAGATGGTGGTGCGACTTATTCTGAAGCGGTTATAAAAATATTCGATACAATGCCACTTCCTGCTTTTGGGCTTCTGTTACTTATTGTTACCATGATAACATTTTATTCAACAACAATTGATAGTATTACTATGGTAATCTCAACATATTCATATAAGAATATAAAAACAGGAGTGGAGCCTGATAAGAAAGTGCTTGTATTTTGGTCACTTATTCTTGTGGTTTTACCTATAGCTATGATAATTACTGGTAGATCTTATTACTGTATACAGTCAGTTACAATAATAGGAGCAGCGCCTATTGGACTGATCATGGTTATAATAATAATCTCATTTTTCAAGGAAGCACGAAAAAAGTTTGATTCTAATAAAAATGTCGGTAGTGTAAATATAGCTAATACTATTAATGAATGAGAAAATGATATGAATACTAAGAATGATATTGATTACACATATATTAATGACATTTCCTTTGATAACCCTACGTTTAAAGTGTTAGCGCAAAAGATAGATAAAAATATTATTAAAAATTTTGCTAAACATAATATACATCATCATGAAGAAGTTGAGTTATTATACATTAAAAATGGATGTTGTTCCTATAGAGTAAATGATAAGATAATTAATCTAAATGCAGGAGAAGGAATAATAATAAATTCAAATGAACTCCATTCATTTATGTATGATAAATTAATGAACGATAAACCTGAGTCAAATTATAAAGAATTTGAATTTGAATATGTTCTATTTCATACAGATGTGCTTTCAAACAGTCCATATTTTAAAGAGCATATTCTTACAAAGATTATTGGTGAAAAAGCATTAGATTGTATAGTATTAAAAACTGAAAATCCCATTGATCTATTAGTATTAAAGTATATTGAGCAGATTGTTTATCTTTCTTCATTAAAGGGGTATGAGATGGAAATTATATCTCTGCTTCATGAAATAATTCGAAGATTATATAATAAAACAAAACAGATTGAAAACATATCTATTGAAAGTGAAGCAGATCCAGATATAAAGAGTATTAAAGATATGATTGATTTTGTAAATGAGAACTTTACAGAAAAGATTACAATATCTGATATATGCAGAAAAGGTAATGTAAGTAAAAATATATGTACAAGCCTATTTAAAAAATATACCAATCTAACGCCAATAGATTATGTCAGGCATACAAGACTGCTTGCAGCTACAAGGTATCTGGAAGGAACTGAGAAAAGTATATCAGATATAGCATATACTGCCGGTTTTAATAGTACCAGTTACTTTACTGAAACATTTAAACAATTCTATAACATTACTCCAGCAAAATATCGAGCAATAATGCATAGATGATAATATATTGAAAGATAATAGTAAATAGAAGCTGGCAAACAATATATAGTATTTAAGATGCAAAAAACCTCAATATGTATTATAATAATTCTTGGTTTGTTTTATATACAAATCATACTGATATAATATATAGAGAGGTTTTTTGCAATGTCAAAAAATAACAGATCAAATAACAATAAATCTAACAATAATTCGAATAATAACTCGAATAATTTAAAAAAATCAAATACAAATAATAAATCTTCAAGCAGTACTAAAAATAAAAATCCTGAAAAAAAGAATTTAAAAAAATCAGAAGGGAAAATAAAAAAGGAATTAAAGCTCTGGCAGAAAATACTACGGGTTGTACTAATCGTTATAGGTGCATTTTTCCTGGTAGTTATTGGTTTTTTCGGGTGGCTGACCATAAATGAATATAAGCCAGCCGATGTTGAAAAGATAAATATTGACACCTCTGAAGGCGAGGGAAAGAAACTTACTGTCGGCGATAATATTTCTATACTCACCTGGAACATGGGCTATGGTGCGCTTGGTGATAATGCAGATTTCTTTATGGACGGAGGATCCAGTGTTATGACAGCAACTCCTGAAAGAGTTGATGTTAATGTAGCTGGTTTTGAAGGCGCTTTATCTTCAGTTAATCCAGATATTATCTTTATTCAGGAAATAGATATAAGTTCCAAACGGTCTTACAACCAGAATGAGCTTACCAAAATCCAGGGAGAATATCCAATTCTTACTAAAGAACAGAATAAATCTGATGACGACTTTAATGGTTTTGTAACTACATTTGCATATAATTTTAAGGCAAAAAATGTACCTTATCCAATTCCGGAAACAATTGGTAAGGTTGAAAGTGGAATTGCCACTATGACTAAGTACGAAGTATCTGATGCCGAGAGAATAAGTCTGCCATGTCCATTCTCTTGGCCTGTTAGAACAGTAAATCTCAAGAGATGTCTGCTTGTAAATAGAACACCTGTTTATGATTCAGAAGGAAATGCTACTGGTAAAGAATTAGTATTTATTAATCTACATCTCGAAGCATATGATTCAGGAGAAGGAAAGATAGCTCAAACAAAACAGCTGAAAGAATTTCTTCAGTCAGAATATGACAAGGGTAATTACGTTATAGCTGGTGGTGACTTTAATCAGACATTTTCAAATGTAGATACAAGTGCATATCCTATACATAATGAAATACCAGATGTATGGACACCAGGAAGTATTGATGTTAATGACATTGGAAGCGACTTTCAGTGTCTTATGGATAACACTAATCCAACCTGCAGATCACTGGATAAGCCATATAAAGATATTTCTGATAAGAACGATTTCCAGTATTATATTATTGATGGTTTTATTGTATCTAATAATCTTAAGGTCGATTCAATCAACACCTATAGTGCAGGTTTTATGGCAAGTGATCATAATCCAGTTGGACTCAGCGTAACTATTGAAGAATAAAATTTTGTTGTATAGTATTCTATCATTTAGGGGGAGTATTCTGCGACTCTTCTAAAAACTATTATAGAGGAAAATATGGGAAAAGATAAAGATAAGACAAATGTTATAAGAGTTTTGGACAGCAAAAAGGTTTCATATGAGACTTATACCTATGAACCAGATAGTACACTTACCGGAGAAGAAATTGCCAACATACTAAATGAAGATGCAAGTCGTGTTTTTAAAACACTAGTCACCCAGGGGAAGACTGGAAATCATTATGTATTTGTAGTACCTGTCACCCAGGAGCTTGATCTTAAGAAGGCTGCAAAAGCAACCGGAGAGAAATCTATAGCTATGATAAAACAAAAGGATCTTCTAGGCTTAACCGGATATGTTCATGGAGGATGTTCACCTATAGGGATGAAGAAGCTATTCCCAACATTTATCCACGAAACTGCTGCAGAGTATGATAAAGTTTTTGTTAGTGCTGGAAGAGTTGGAATGCAGGTAGAACTGCCACTCGAGGCGCTTAAGAATATTGTTAATATAAAACTTGCAGATATTGTATAAATTTACAAATGAATAAGGCATATATAAGCACTATATAACTAGCGAATAAATGAAAATAAATGACAAATTAAAATACAAATAAGGAGCAAACAATGAAACAAGCATATAAATTATTATATAAAAAAATAATTGCTGTATTGTTATCTGTTATTGTAGCACTTAGTATTGTAACACTATCAGGAGCAACTAATGTTAATGCAAATAGCAAAACTATTGAGATCAAGTGCAGCATTTTAAAGATGGCTATAAGCGCTCATAAAAAGGTCTTAAATAATGAACTGTCAGATGTTCGATCCGATCCAAATTATGAGTCATTTAGCAGTATCAATAAGTATATACGTGTACAGAATAATGATATAAGTCTTGATATCCAAGATGGCAGTGATGTTATTTTAGACGTTGATACACAGGCTCATATTCCTGCATATTCACTTATTGATGGAAATCTCAGTATTAAAGGAGACTATACATTATTTATAGATGGTTCATTTGCTATATATGGAAATGTCACACTTGAGTCCGGAGCCAAAATAGCCATGAATAAAAGTGACAGTTGTATATATATTGATAAAGACTATGATGTAATTGGAAAGCATAACTTTGACTGCTATGGACTGATTTCAGTTGATGGAAATGAGTCAGTTGCCATATCTTGTGTCGATGATTTTAATCTTAGAGGTGGAACAATTAAATCCAATAATACTACAGGTTCTGCAACTATTTCTGCTGATACGATCAATATCTATGATGGAAATATTGAAGGTGTAAATACAAGGAATGTACTTAAAACATATAAGAATGATATAAACTTTTATAAAGGAACTATAGATTTAGATGTTTATAATTTTGGTATGTATAGTGCCAACGATATCTATATTTCCGGTGGAAAAGTTAATATTTCAAATCAGCGTTCAGCTGCAATCATGGCAGTAGGTTCAATATCAATAAATGATAGTGAAGTATATACCGATAGTAAAGATGGATATGGAATTTGTTCTTATAATGAATCTGTTTATTTTGGAAAATGTTATTATAAAGGAACTATTCATAACCAGGATTTTGCTCCAGTTGTAGCATTTGATTCAATAAATTTTGCAGAGGATCAACAGGTTACTGACCCTGCAGGAGCAAAATCTCAAAAAGTATTAATGAATAATGTCCGTAATGATTCGTCATATATGTATGCGATATGTACAGATAGCTATACTGCTAAAACTGTTGAAATAAAATATGTACCAAAGTCTGATAATGGTTCAGAAAATGGTTCTGGAAACGCATCAGGAAATAATTCTAATAATACTTCTGGTGGAAATACTTCAGGAAACTCAGGGGCTAATTCTGGTTCAAATACTTCTGGCAATTCAAACAAGTATTCCAACGAATGGGTTAATGGCAAATGGTACAATGCTAATGGTGTTTGTGACTACGCCGGAACTCTGCAGTGGAAATGCAATGATACTGGCTGGTGGGTTGAAGATTCAGAAGGATGGTATCCTGTTAGCCAGTGGCAGAAAATAGATGGTAAATGGTACTATTTTACAGAAACAGGTTACATGGATTATTCCGAATATAGAGATGGTTACTGGCTTGGGGCAGATGGAGCACTTGTAGATGGCTACTATGGCGAGTGGAAGAGTGATAGCACTGGATGGTGGTTTGAAGATACATCAGGCTGGTACCCTGTATCTCAGTGGGTATGGATAAATGGTTCCTGCTATTATTTTGAAGCATCCGGATATCTGGCAACGAACAAATATGTAGACGGTTACTGGGTTGGTGCTGATGGTGCATGTAATTAAATTATAATCAGATAAAAAATAAAAATAAACGTCAATGGTAATCATTATTTTATCATTGACATTTATTTTTATATATGATAGTTTACATAATATACTTATAGTTAACTAAAATGTTATATTAAATTATATAATAGTATATTATAGTTTTAGAATTGATTTTATTCTGAATCATCAGTATTGTCATTTTTCGAATTTAGCTTTTCAGCAAGATTAGTATCTTTATTATTTACTGATTCACGAAGGGTAACTTTATTTCTAGCTCCGCGTTTTCTTTCCTGATCAATATCAGCATAATGCTTACGAGTTGTATTTACATCTTTATGACCAAGTACATCAGCAACTAAGTAAATATCACTTGTTTCCTGATAAAGTGCTGTACCATAGGTGCTTCGAAGCTTATGAGGAGTTATCTTCTTAAGAGGCGTTGAAACGCGGGCATATTTCTTAACCATATTTTCAACAGTTCGGACTGAAATTCGTTTTCTCTGAGAGGAGAGGAAGAGTGCATCCTCATGACCATTAACAGGTATTATGTTTTCTCTTTCGTCAAGATAATCCTGTAGATAGCCTGTAGCTTCATCAGAGAAATATACAAAGGCTTCATTTCCACCTTTTCGTGTTACTTTAACTCTGGAATTATCAAAATCAACATCGTCTATATTAAGACCAACAGTTTCAGACACACGGAGTCCGGTGCTGAGCATAAGAGTCAAAAGGGCTAAATCCCTAGTTTTATCTCTTTCATGGAACTTTTGCTGACGATCAGTTAAATTGATTCCATATTCAACAGTATCCAGGAAATCTGCAGTTTCATTTGCCTCCATACGAACTATGGTTTTTTCCTTTATTTTTGGAGTTTTTACCTTTTCTGTAATATTCTGGGATATACAATCATTGATATATAAATACTTAAAAAAGGACCTTAAACCTACAAGTTTACGCTTTTTTGAGGCGTTATCATTGGTGTATTCTCGGCCATCACGCACATAATAAGACAGATAATCTAGATATTCCTCAATATCTCTGGCAGACAGATTATTAATATCTGAATAGGAGATTTCATACATTTCTTTCTTTTTAAGAGCAGGATTTTCACTCTGTAAAAATTCGAAGAAATACTTTATATCATGTGCGTATGCAATTCTAGTTCTTGGCTGCGTTGTAGTTTCAATTGAACGCATAAAGTCTTTAACATAAGGTGGTAATTCAGAAAGAATGGATCTAAGTTCCAGAATTTGTTTTTTTGATAATTGTTTTGCATATGATTCGGACATTTAATAACCTCCAAAAATTATTATTCAAGTTTAATCACTGAACCACACGAACAAACTCGCTGGTTGGTCGTATCCAAATTATTCGGTTTTACACCATTATGTTTTCGCAAAACTATGGTTTCACGAATAAATGTATATTGTTATAGTACCACTCTACATAGTATATTTCAAGTGATTTTTACTTAAAAATAGCCGTTTATCTTAACTTTTATTTAAGATAAAAACTAAAATAAACGACATAATTTATTTTAAATTATTCGTAAGTTATGTATTCTCTTTCGGAAAGTTCTTTCATAAATTTACTAAGTGGAAATCCAACAACATTGTTATAGTCACCATTTATTGACTGGACTAATCGTTCACCGATTCCCTGAATCCCGTAAGCGCCAGCCTTATCCATCGGCTCTCCAGTAGCAATATAATCTAATGCTTCGTACTCATTAAATGGGTACATATTTACCTTAGTTTCGGAGTAAAATCTAAAGCTGTCTATTTCTATTAAACCATCTGTAAATGTGTTATATTGCAGAACCTTACAGCTGACTCCTGTATATACTTCGTGTGATCGTCCTGAAAGTTTCATAAGCATCTTTAATGCGTCTTTTGCATCATATGGTTTTCCAAGAATCATATTATCTACAGAAACAACTGTATCAGCACCTATTATCATGATACCTCCGGTCTCTATATCAATTAAATCACTTAAATTGTTAGGGGTTTTACGAATAAATTCATCACTTACTGCACTGCATTTCTGTTCAGAAAGCTCTAAAACCACCTCTGAAGGCGCCGTTTTAGTGATTTTTTCTTCAACTTCACTTACTATTACTTCAAATTCAAGTCCAGCCTGCTGAAGAAGTTCTTTTCTTCTTGGTGAACCAGATGCAAGAATTAATACTACATTTTGTTTCATTTTAAATTCCTTTTATTTTTATATTATATATTTCACTTTTTAATTCATCTTATTACTTAATATATTATTCATTTTGATTATTTTATTTTTAATCTTGTTATTACTGCTCTCTTCTAATAAAGATATACATAGTTATTGATTATTTTAATTGATTATATTCGAGTTTTAAATCTTACAAGATTTTATTAGTTCGATAGTCTTTTATTAAGCGTATTAAGTACTCTTTTCTTATCTGCGCTCCATAGTGGCGCGATAAGAGTCTTCTTAGCTCCATCTCCTGTTATTCTATGAATCACTATATCGTCGGGAAGGACTTCAATACATTTATAAATTAGTTCAGCATATTCTTCCATGGACAAACATTTAAATGATCCATTTTTATATTCTTCTGCAAGATCTGTTCCTTCAATAACATGGAGAAGCTGAAGCTTTATCCCCTGTACACCACTATGTCCCACATACTTTACAGTGTTTATCATATCTTCTTCAGTTTCTCCAGGAAGTCCAAGTATAACATGAGTTATTACTTCTATATTTCGTGATCTTAGTTCCTGTACTGCTTTATTATATACTTCAAGCGAATATCCTCTTCTTATATATTCTGCTGTTTTTTCGTGAATAGTTTGTAGTCCAAGTTCAATCCATACAGGTTTTATCTTGTTTAGTTCATCTAATAATTCCAATACATCCTTCGGAAGGCAGTCAGGTCTTGTACCTATTGATATGGCTGCAATATCCGGGTGATCAATAGCTTCTATATATAACGCTCTAAGGCGCTCCACAGGGGCATATGTATTGGTAAAAGCTTGAAAATAAGCAATGTATTTATTGGCCATAGTGGAGTCTTGAGGCATTTTAGCTTCAACCCGTTTTTTTCCATTTTCAATCTGTTCAGTTATAGATAAATTCTTATCTTCAGCAAAGTCTCCTGAACCACCTGCGGAACAGAATATACATCCACGAGTATCCAGAGTGCCATCTCTATTAGGACAGGTAAATCCTCCATCTATTGCGATTTTATATATTTTTCGTCCAAACTTTTCTTTAAGATAAGAATTAAGCGTTCTATATTTCATGTGTTATACCTGAATATTCATTTTCTAATTTACAGAGTATAGAATATCATATATGCACTGATATTTGCATTCGAATTTTCTTTAAGTATCACTTTAATTATTGCATTATTTATAAAGATTTAATATCGTTCAGTGAGTTTTAATGCTATAATATAGCTTGGCTAAAGTATTTATACAGATTATTCACCCGTTCACATTATAGTTTTATAAAAGGAATTATCTTATGATCAATGGAAAGAAACTTGTTGCTTTATGCACATCTCGAATTTACGATCCCCAAATACATGGTTATATAGTTAAACTAAATGAGAGGCTCAAAGAAAAGGATTACTCTCTTTTAGTATTTGCTATTAATTCTGATATTTATTGGGAGGAAGATCGACAGGCTGCTGAAAAGTATGTATTTGACCTGATTCCATATAATTATATTGACGCTGTTGTAATTATGGACGAAAAGATAAAGAGTCATAAAATAGCTGACAAAATCATCAAGAAATCACAAAAACATGATGTTCCTGTTGTTATTGCTGATGGTCATTATGATAATACTACATGTATTAATTTCAATTATGCGAAGGGCTTCGAACTTGTGTGTCGACATATTATTGAAGACCATAAGATTTCTCGACTTCATATGATCGCTGGTCAGCCTGATAACGAGTTTTCTAATCAGAGAATTGATGTTTTCAAAAAAGTTCTGGCTGATAATAACATAGATTATAACGACAGTATGATAAGTTATGGCTATTTCTGGGCAGACCCTTGTCGTATTGCTGTCCAGGAAATATTAGATAACAGCAAGGAAACAGGGCTTCCTGAAGCAATTATATGTGCAAATGATGTTATGGCTATTACCACATCAGAAATGCTTATGGATGCTGGTTACAAAGTTCCTGATGATGTTCTAATTGCAGGTTTTGATGGTTATGATGAGATTTATTTTACATCTCCAAAAATTACCACTGCTTCCTGTGACATTATACTGCTTGCTGATGCCTCTGCTGATGCTGTTTTTGAGGCTATTGATGACAAGAAAACTCATAACAGATTGATTACTCCTATATTTATGCCTAATGAATCCTGTGGATGTTCTGAACATACAGAAAACACTCAGATACTTCACGATTGGTTCAAGGAGAGCTTTTCAAGACATAATGATGACAACCGTGTACTAAAGAAACTTACTGCTGCTATGCAGGTGAGTCAGAATATAGGCGAGATGGTTTCACATCTTGACTGCTATAAAACCGAACCTCTGCTTGCGGTTGTTGATAGACGAATGTTTGAAGGCGAGGATAATTATTTTACTGATCTTGAAGATGATGAATCACCTAAAGAATTAGTTCTTATTTATGATTCCGATTATCGTGAAGATTACAAGGAAGATACATTTAGTTTTCCTGAATATGACGAGTTATATAACACTGAGGATGTACTCTCTCCTGCTTTTAGATTCAGAATACTTCAACTTACAGAAGCAGGATATCCACTTATTTTCAATGCACTGGATTATATGGCTAAACCATTAGGATTTGTATGCTATTATTTCAGAGATTACTATATATCAAATTATACCAACACAATGAATGCAACAAACGCCATAGGTACAGGAATCGGTGGATATGTAAATATTCAGTATCAGAGAACTCTTCTTGAAAAAATGGATGAAATGTATCGTCACGATCCACTCACCGGTCTCTTTAACAGAATCGGTTTTCATCATCAGTTCAAGAAGGTATGTAAATCTAAGAAATATCTTGATAATGAGATTACAGTAATCATGTCCGATCTTGATGGACTTAAGTTCATAAATGACCATTATGGCCATGCAGATGGTGATAATGCTATTGCAACTACTGCAAAAGCTCTTATGGAATGTGTTCCAGAAAAAAGCCTTTCGGCCAGATTTGGTGGTGATGAAATATTCTCAGTAATATTTGAAAAATGTGATGCAGATGCTGTTATCAGGAAAATTGATAAATATCTTGAAAAATATAATGATATTTCAGGAAAACCATATGATGTATCAACGAGCTGTGGTTATATAAAACTAAAACTTGATGATAACTTTGATATAACACAGGCTGTAAAGGATGCAGATACCAGTATGTATGCTGTTAAAAAAGAAAAATACATAAAGAAAGGTATCCTTCGCGCTACATAATCAACCCACAGGGACTATTATAAAAATGCGACCAGATAAGAATCTTATCTAGTCGCATTTTATTTACATATATGCTGAATTCTTTATTACTTTTTTATTACTTCTTTTTTATTGTATTTTCTGTCTTCTTCTCGACTGTATTGTTCGAAGTAGTCTTTTTCTTATCATTTGTTTTACTAATTGACTGAATAAGATTAGCCACATAATCTCTCTTACCAAGATAATAATCTATTTTTTCTGGATGAATTGTATCAAGTTTGTTTATCTTGATTATATTTGTAACCATCTTCTTAAGTTCTTCAACTGCTCCCTTATTATGAAGATTGTCCAGTATAGGATTTTTTCAATATTCTCTTTCATTTAAAAACCCTACTAAAATTAAAAATATTTATATTAAGCAAATAGTGTACCTAAATCACAAGAAACAGTATATCAATCTTATGATAACAAAACCGCAACAAACCAACTAATTATTTGAAAAAATTAGTTGATTTATTGCGATTAATATTGCAAATTTATATAATTATATTTCTTACCTCACTAGGCTTTATATCATATACTCTTTCAAATCCCACAAGTCTGCTTCCGATTGGTATTTTTTCACCATTTACATCACAGCCAAAACGGTCTTCCGCGTAAAGGTAGTATGTTTTATGTTCAGACTCTTTATAAATTTGAACTACATAGTCGGAAGTATAATCCCCAACATTTTTTATACATATTTCAAACTGTACTTCTTTTTGTTCTTCTGTTATCTTGGTAAATGAGACTTCAAAATCCGAGTATGTTAGTCCATATCCAAAGCGATATAAAGGCTTATCAGTCATATATAGATAAGTCATGCCATTCTTTTTTATGTCATAGTCATTTATATCAGGAAGCTGATAATCGCCTCTGTACCAGGTCTGAGGAAGTCTTCCGGACGGACTTACTTTTCCTGTCAGAACATCAAGAAGTCCATTTCCCAGTTCTTCGCTTCCAAATGATGTCCACAGTATGCTACTTATTTCAGGAGCCTCAT
This sequence comes from uncultured Lachnospiraceae bacterium, assembly GCA_902783605.1. Classification (GTDB taxonomy): domain Bacteria; phylum Bacillota; class Clostridia; order Lachnospirales; family Lachnospiraceae; genus Eubacterium_Q. Next base: position 11,901 of record CACZRU010000112.1, on the reverse strand, counting down.
CCTCTTCTACTATGGCAAGAGGCGCATTTGCCATGAGAATCAGGGCAATATTTGAGAATTTATTTCTGAGCATTCTAAGTAATGCTCTCTGGAATGGAGGAAGCTCAATACTGTCCCTGTCTCTTTCTTCTTTACAATTTACAATTGGATGAAGCCCAAAACATGCCAGAATGTTTGTATTCTCGTCCAGCTTATTAGCTATAATTGTATCTTCAAAAATATCTTCAGGTTCCTTGACAGTTTCAAAGATTATGGACATACTGCCGTCAACATTTTTTATCCCACATATTCTATCATCAGTCCAGAAGCTGGTAATATTGGAATCATCCACATCAAAATGGATAACCTCTCCATCTTTATCAATCATCTGGAAGGCTTCATTTACTGACCAGCTAAATGGAGCATCTGCTGTTGGATAGAGCTTTAATTCTTTTTCCGGAGTCGGCTTACCACCTTCTTCGCCTTCAACATTTACTATCTTAACTTCTGGAGATATGGATGTAAGATATTTTCCGGTGCTGACAGACTGCAGCGTAATCTGGCTGTCGTCCCATAGCATGATGCGGAATTCTTCAGCATCCTCCTGTGAAACTTCTATTAATTGTGTATCATGTTTTGCATCTTGCTTATTATATATTTCGGAATCTGATTCTTTATCTTTTACATTATTCTTTATTCCGAGATATTTATATTTATCAGATTCATTAATTTTCGACTTGTCTGTATTATCATTATGCTTCACTATTTTAATTCTGACTATAGGAATCAGATCTTCAGCCTGTCCAGTAAGTGCGTCTTTTAGAGTGACCTTACGACTAGGTATTCCACTATACCAGTCTATCGGAGCCTCATCCACCATAGGACCAAAAGCAAAAGCATCTGACTTAAGAGGCAGCATACCTTCATTTTTAAGTAACACTACAGACTTATACTCTGCTTCCCTTGCAAGAGCACGGGACTCAGCTGTATCAACCTTAGTGATATTATATTCTGATCTTGGAAATGCTTTCGAACTAACAAATGGAATAACTTCACCACTTACAGGATCAACAGGATTATCATTTTCGGTAAATTCAAATACAAGATCCCCTTCCATCATACCCAGCATTGAATAAACAGTTAATCTATTTATAAGCGCTTCATCAATATCAACTTCCGTTACAAGGCCTGATTTAACAGCCTCTTCCATGGCATTCTGTTCAAAATCATAATCTTCAAGAAATAGGTCAACACCTGCATCATAGGCCTTTCTGATGGCATCAGAACCGTTTTCAGCTGTATGCTGAGCTTCAACTGAGAAAAACAAAGTAAAAGCATCTGACATAACAAATGGAACACCTAATTTCTTAAGAAATGTTTTTACCTCCGGATTAAAGGTTGCTGTTATACCGTTGATCTGGTTATAAGAGGTCATAACAGAAAGAGGACTGGCATATTCAATTATCTCTTTAAAAACTCTGAGATAATAATCTTCTCTTAATTCATCTGGAAGAAAGCTGTTAGCACTGTATCTTTCCTTCTCGTAGTTATTAGCATAGAAATGTTTAAGAGTCGCTCCACATCGTACGAACTTTTCATCATCACCAGCCATACCGAGAATATATTCTCCAGCCATTCTTGAAGTGAGATGTGGATCCTCACCATATGCTTCTTCATTTCGTCCCCACCTTGGATCTCTTTCCATATCAACAGTAGGGGCAAGTCCTAGAAGTCCATTGTGACGATATTCATTCTTCAGGCTTCGCATCTCCGTTCCAACCACTTCTCCGATTCTGTGCATAAGCTTTTTATCAAAAGTAGCTGCCATGCCTATAGGATTAGGGAAAACAGTTGTATTTGCAGGAATCCCCAGGTCAAAGCTCTGATCATGTCTAGCCTGAACGCCATGAGCAGCCTCACTAAGGCAGTCAATAAATGGAACCTTGAGATTTTTCTTATCCTCAAATGAACCATACATTATTTTTATTTTATCCTCAAAGGACAATTTTTCTATAAAGTCCTTTGCTCTTTTTTTATGAAAGTTAATATCTTTATACATTGTACACCCCTGTCAGCTCGCCTTTATTCATTATCCTCTGGGAAAAACTCCAGCATTTCAAAGTCATCATCATCAGAACTAGATGAATCACTTACAGCAGAACGAAGTATTTCTACAACTCTTCCAAATTCAGCCAAAAGTGCTTCGTAGCCTGCATCAATAGTGGCTTCATCTTCATTCTTTGATGCCATTTCCTGCTCAAGCGCCATATCAGAAAGCTTGTCAGCTCCAATAGTTCTTGAAGCGCTCTTTAATGCGTGGACCTGAACCTTATATTCTTTCCAGTCCTTATTTGAATAATGAGTTTTAATATCTTTTGTCTTTTCTTCTGCAGAATTAATAAATGTATCGATAAGTTCTTTATAAAAATCAATATCATCCATTGAATAATTCATGGCAGATTCCACATTGAAGTTATTTTCTTTCAGTATTTCTAAGAACGCTGCTTCATTTCCCAAAGTAGTATTTCCCAAAGTAGTATTAATTCCCAAAGCAGTATTATTCGAAGGTCCAAAATCTGAATCTGAGTTATTCATATTTATATTATTGTCATTATTTATACTTGAATTACTATTATCGGATATATTTGAATCTATCTGAGAAAAAGCTGTTTCAGATGTATTATCAGATGTATTATCAGACTTATTATCTGCATTATTATCAGTTGCTTTATCCTTAGATATATCAATATAACTGTACTTATTATCTGGAAGATACTCCACAAGCTGTCTTTCCAATTCATCTGCATTGATAGGCTTTGAAATATAATCCATAAAGCCGTTTGAGATATACATATCCTTAGCACCGGAAATTGCATTAGCAGTCAATGCTATCATAACGGTTGTTTCGTCAATCAGAAGGTCAGTCTTAATCTTCTTGAGGGTTTCTATTCCGTCCATTTTAGGCATCATATGATCCATAAGTACAATGTCATAATGCTTTGCCTTTATCATATCAATGGCCTTATATCCACTCTCAGCAAGATCAGGAACAACTCCTAGTCTCTTCATCAGCCCCTTCGCAACCTTAAGGTTCATCTCATTATCATCTACAACAAGAATATCAGCGCCTTCAATCTTTAACTGACGAGTGCTATGTGATTCTTCTGTCCTGTCTCTATGATAGGTATATTCACCTATAGGCGTATCATCGATGACTGTCTGGATAAGCCTAAATGAGAATGATGATCCTTTTCCATATTCACTCTTAACATTCAGAGAACTCTTCATAAGCTTAAGGGTACCATCAACAATTGACATTCCAAGTCCGGTCCCCTCTATGGTTCTGTTTCTCTGTTCATCCAGTCTCTGGAAAGACTTGAAGAGTTTATCCATATCCTCTTCCTTAATACCGATACCAGTATCCTTAATCTCTGCATAAAGTACTATCTCACTGCCTTTAATATCTTCTATAACATCTTCATTTATATCTTTTTTGATATTCTTAAGTATGAGTTCTACTTCACCTTTTTCGGTATACTTAACTGCGTTTGTAAGAAGATTTGTAATTACCTGACGGATTTTTACATCATCTCCATAGAGAACCTTAGGAAGATTACTATCAATACTGAGCTTCAGCTGAAGATTCTTCTTCTCTGCTCTTTCAGAGATCATATTAACCAGTTCATCTATCATATTGGTTGTTTCATATTGAACTGGAATAACCTCCATCTTTCCACTTTCAATCTTAGAAAAATCTAGGATTCCATTGATAAGAGAAAGAAGAGTCTTGCTGGCGCTCTTAATATCGTTGGCATAATCCTTTATAGCTGGTTCATTAGTTTCTCTAAGGATCATTTCGTCCATTCCAATTACAGCATTGATAGGCGTTCTGATCTCGTGGCTCATCTGCGCCAGAAAGTCTGACTTGGCCTTTCCAGCAACAGTAGCCTCTTCAACAGCCTTTGAAAGCTCCTGAGTCATGTTATTCTGGGATTTTATAACCTTATTCATCAGAATTGTTATAAATATAACAACTGTAAGAAGTACTATAATATAGATACTGGTATATATCATTGGCACAAGGTATACTACATCTCTGGTCCAAACCATAATAAGAGTAAATCCGGAGGCATCATTGCTTCGCACCATACATACTTTTTTCTGACCGTCATAATCTACGATAGATTCCAGCTTATTAGCTTTTTCAAGATATGCTCTGTCATATGGGGTATCAAATATATTAACTTTCGTATCCTCCGACATCTGATACTCATCATTTGGGTGATTAATAATATATCCATTTGCATCTACAAGAAATGCATATTGATAAGAAGTATAGCTTTCGCCAAAGATTTTAATGACTTTATCCATGTAGAGGTCAAGACCAAAAATACCAAGAAATTCGCCATTTTCACCATAGACCACCTGTGACATGGTTATACAGTATTGTCCGGTTTGTGCATCTATATATGGAGCTGATATGCTGTATCCTGACTTTGATTTTTCAGTATCCCTGTACCAGTCTCTTTCCTCAACCTTCCAGTCCTCATCCGGCTGCCAGCCGTTATTCATAATTACAGTATGCTCACTGTAAGGATTGGCAAGATAACACACAGATATTGTAGGATAATCCTCGGCCATTTTGTTCATCCATTCAACGGCACTATCATAATCCTCCACCAGTTCAGGCTTAGCAGAGATCATGCTGGTAAACATGCTTAGTATAGTAAGCTGTTCCGTCTCCCAATCCATAAGTCTCGCTTCATATGCAGTTGTTTCGTTATACATAGAATCCTCAGAGGATGTAAAACCACTATCAAAGTAGAAGTAGGAGCTGACAATCATAACAACCATAAGAGTGACGACCATGACATTTCTAAATACTCTAAGAGATTTAGACAGTTTTTTATATTCCTGCTTTTTTCTATGCTTCCTGTCATTAATATTTGTAACAATATTGGAATAAGAATTAAGATCCCTCATCAAGTCATTCATTTTAAGAACTGAAGTCTTGATACTAGCATAGTTTTCTCTGGAAACCTCATCTGATGCAGCTCCCTTGATACTTATCTCATTTATATTATTAAGGGGCTCTCTAAGCTTTTCCATAAGTCCTTCAACAAAGACCTCTCTGCTCTCCTGGGCCTCTTCAGACTTTATTCTGCTTCGAATTGTAAGAATATAGAGGATTACTATGATGATTAGCATTAATGAATTAATAATGATATTTATAAAAATCTGTCTGTTGGCAGAATCGTATAGTGCATCATTATTAACATATAGAATCATGTACCAGTCATTGTTGGTAACAGAATTGAATATTGTATATTTCTGCTGATTAATCTTAGCAGTAAATGAATCAGATTTTTTATTTTTTACTATTTTTTCAAAGGTTGGCGAATAAATATTTAGTGCGCTGTTTATATACTTTCCAACATAGGACATATCTGAATATCCAACAATAAGTCCACTCTCTGTAACTATCATTGCAACACTTCCGTCGCTGAGTGACATTTTCTCTATGGAATCCTGTATTTCTGAAAGGGTAAAATCCATAGCTACAACAGTATCACCATCAGAAAGCAGAACGGACATTGTATAACACATTTCACCTGTCATACTGTCAATATATGGATCAGTAATAAAAATATCTCCTTCATTATCAACGGCCCCGACATACCAGCTTCTTTCTGTAGCATGATAATCTTCGGGAGCATCAAAATCAGGAATGATTTCCCATCCCTGACCAGCTATGTAAACATTGAAATTAACACCATTAGTTGCTTCAATCTGTTCTTTCTTTTGTTCAATTATATATGACTCCAGAGCAGTTCTATCAGAATCCTGAATGTACTGCTCGGCTCCGCTCTGTACTCTAAGAAGTGAGCTTTCAGCATTCTGAATATAGCTCTCGAAGTCAGTTTTTATGCTGTTGATCTGTGACTGTCCAGCCTGCTCTGTCTGATTGACGATTGCCCGTCTTATAAGCCTGGTATTAGTTATTATTATGAAGAAGAAAACAATAACAAGTATCAAGATTATACTCAGATCAGATTTTCTCATTTTTTTCATTGAAGTTAAATCCTTTTTGAACTTAATTTCTTTTTAAAAGTTAATTTCTTTTAGAAGTAAAATCTTTTAAACAATAAATCTTTTTCGGCGTATTATTCTTCTTCTATCTTGAACTCTCGCATCTTAAAATCAACATCTTCGTCAATCATATTAACCATTATTTCAGCAAACCTTGGGTCGAACTGTGTTCCGCTGCATTTAATGAATTCTTCTCTGACCTTATCCTGTGGAATCACCTTACGATAACTTCTAAATGAGGTCATAGCATCATAAGCATCAGCAACAGCTATGATTCTGGCTGCTTCAGGTATCTCATCTCCAGCTAGACCATCCGGATAACCTGTTCCGTCATATCTCTCATGATGCCACCTTGCACCAGTTGCAAGTTCAGGCATTTCTTTAATATTCTTTAATATCTGTGCACCAACTGCAGGATGTTTCTTTATTTCCTCAAATTCACTTGGTTCAAGGGCTTTTGTTTTATTGATGATAGTATCTGGAACACCAATCTTGCCAACATCATGAAGCAGTCCCATCATATAAATGTCTGACTGTTCTTTCTGGTTGTAGCCATATCTCTTGGCAATTTCTCTGGAATACTTAGCTACTCTTCTTGAATGACCATTTGTATATTTATCCTTTGCGTCAATAGAATCAGTAAGAGATTTAACGACATCAAGGAATAAATCTTCATTTTCCTTGGTTTTTCTTTCGACTTCGCGAGCCAGATTAGTTTGAAGTCTGACCATCTCTATAACCTGTTTTACTCGCATAACTAAAACTTCAGGGATAAATGGTTTTCTTATGAAGTCAATGGCTCCAAGAGCAAGACCCATCTTTTCAGAATTTTCATCATCATTTCCAGTTAGGAAAATTACAGGAATATCTGCTATATCCTCTTCCATAGTCATTATCTTAGAAAGAGTATCGAATCCATTCATTCCTGGCATATTTACATCTAGAAGAATTAAGTTCGGTCTGTTTTCCTTTAGGAACTCAATAAGAGCACTTCCTGACTTCAGTGCAGTAACTCGCATATTATTTTTGCTGAGAACATGACCTGCCATCTTAAGATTAGATATATTGTCATCTACAACAACAACCCAAGGCTGATCATCCTTTGCATGGCCAAGATTATCAGATTCCATGAATTCAACCTCGTATGTGATCGATAGAACATTTCCTTTTTCAGCATTCCAATTACGGAGTATATTTCCTATAACCTGTGCTATGGCTTCTTCTTTGATATCGGTAAGGAATATAAACAGCTGATTCTTACGGTACTGCATAATAAGATCACTCTTACGAAGAATTTCCTTAGTATGGGCACAGAATTCATCACATAAATCTTCAAATTCATTTTTAGACATATTTTTAGAAATATTTCCTGCAGGGGAAATAGTAAAAAGAAGCTTGCAGGCGTTACGATGATATCTCATGATATAACGCATTACAAATCTATAGACATATATAAATGATTCCTTTTCCAGCTGAAGTGCTGTATTTGAAATATTTCTCTCGGCTAATATCATGCTGAGATTTTTGAGGTTCATTAACTGATTATCTTCTTCCTCATCATCAGCTTCGGCACTGTATATGGCATAGCCATGTTTTCCATGCTGCTTAACTTTATATAAGGCCTTATCAGCGGCTTTGAATACATCTATAAACTCTGGGCCGGAAGAATCACCTGATACAAACATAGCACCAATTGACGCCCCAAGAGGAATCTCCATATCCTCTCCCATTAGAGAATATGCTTTTTCCATAAAATCTTTATTAATATCATCAGTTATTTTACTAATATCTTCTTCAGAATGTACCTCAGTTGAAAATGCTACAAACTCATCTCCACCGATTCGGCCAATAATACTATCCGCGTCTAGATTCGACTTTATTGTTTCTGCAAAAGCAATAAGAACCTTGTCGCCCATCTCATGACCATAGATATCATTTACCAATTTAAAACTATCCAGGTCGATCATAAGAAAATAACCTGAAGTCATGTGACAGATATTTGTCATCTTTTCATGTATTGCTGCTTTGTTTAGAAGACCAGTAAGCTTATCAATAGTAGCTTCCTCCTGGAAATGAAGAAGCTTCTCCTGCTTATCAATAATATTATCGATTCGTCTTATAAGAATGTCCGGATCAAATGGTTTTCTTATATAATCTGAAACACCCATCTGAAAACCTTTGTTCTCAGTATTTACATCGTCATCTGCTGTAAGAAAGACAACTGGAATTTCCTCTATCTGTCTTATCTGCTCCAGCTCACGAAGTCGTTTAAGTGTCTCAAAGCCATCCATCTCCGGCATATTGATATCGAGCAAAATAATATCAGGAGTGTTCCCCTGAATATATTCCAATAACAGTTCGCCTGATCGAAGAGCCGTAACTCGTTTATTGTTCTTGCTTAAAATGTGACCAGCCATCTTAAGATTAGTTGCATCATCATCAACTACTACTACCCAATCTGCCATTTAATCTCTCCCTCTAAAACCTCTTCACTAAATGACAATCCCCCTGTGTATTTCTTTAAAGCGAAATACTTCTTTATTTTACTTTTTTCGGGGATAAATTGCAAGAATAAAGCGGTTTCCTATTACATAAAAAAGGAGCCAGAGACTGGTATCTCTTGACTCCAATATTGGTACGATTAATCATTTATTTTAGTACAATTATGCCTGCATTCAGGCCTCTTCTGCCATTTGTATATCTATGAGAAAAGAATAAGTCGTGATATTTCATGGTACACAGCTTTGTCTGGTAGATGTTACTCATCTTTAGACCTGCATTTACAAGCATAAGCTCATTAAGATTCCAAAGATTAAGCATATATCTATCCCTGATCTTAACAGTTCTGAAAATCTCGTACGGAGCACCTATTCTTGTAAGAGTTATCCCTTTATAATCTGCAGGGATATTATCTCTAATAAAACTTCCTGCATGAATTACATAAGTAAAGTCACTGTCCTGTGAATTATCACTATGGTTATCCAGCTCAAGGGCTCTGAATTCAACATTATCCTCTGAGGTATCTATATATGGACATTCAAGCATAGCTTTTATGACTGATTCGTCAACCTCAAAATTCTCCGGTCCAATTGAAGGTCCAATTATAGCTTTTATGTTTTCAGGCATACATCCATAAGTCTCAGTCATTTTTTCTATGGTCTTTGCAGCAATTCCTGCTACTGTTCCACGCCAGCCGGCATGTACCGTACCAATAACTCTGCTTACAGGATCTGCCAGAAGTATCGGAACACAGTCAGCGGTATATACAATGAGAGGTACATTTTTCACATTTGTAATCTGAGCATCTATCTCAAAATGAGTAAGGTTACGAGAAATACCGTCCCCTGCATCTTCTTCAGTAACTATAAGTATATTTGATTTATGAACCTGATCGGGAGCGGAGATTCTTGTATGATCAATCCCCATACTCTTTGTAAGTCTTCTATAGTTTTCCAGAACCTTAGTTCTGTCATCCTCAAGTCTTAGTCCCAGATTCAGCGATTCATATATTCCTTCACTTACCCCACCAAGTCTTGTGGAAAAACCGTGCTGTATAAATGGAACATCCGAAAATCCTTCAATCTGTATAAAAGGAACTTCTCCGTCGGTATTTAAAGATATATTGTTGGAGCTGGCTGCCCCCTGATAATTTGTATTAATTAATTGTTTTGCTGTTTCTGTATTCATATTGATAATATATTTTTCTTGATTTTTTATTTTATACTTATTTATAGTATTTTGTTAAGATTCTTCGCTACGCTCAGAATGACAAGAACTATTACTCGTATAATTACACTTGTTATGAAAGAATCCCCAGTAATTTTGTAAAGTACTCTGGGAGTTCACTTGTAAATTCTATATATTCTTTTGTTCGTGGATGTATAAAGCCCAGTGTTCCAGCATGAAGCACCTGACCGTTAAGATTAAACCTGCTGGATTTTGGACCATATACAGGGTCGCCTAACAGTGGATGATTGACGCTTGTAAGATGAACTCTGATCTGGTGGGTTCTACCTGTTTCCAGCTTGCATTTTATATATGCAAAGTTTTCCTTAAGATTTTTCTGGAGATAGATATGTGTTACAGCTCTTCGACCATCTGGATCTATAGCCATCTTCTTACGGTCAGTTTTGGCCCTTGCTATAGGCTTGCTGATTCTTTCTGTGTATACCTCTGAAAATCCATCAGGAAAAACGCTGTCAGGCAAAATGATATTCGATGCATTATCAGCTGTATCATTAGAATCCTTATTAGAAACTTTCTCTTTTTCAAGCTTCTGCATTTTCTCTATATCAAAATGATTATATACAATACAGCTATAAATCCGGTTAATACTATGCTCAGCAAACTGCTCAGCCAGAGACTGATGTGCAAGATTGGTTTTACAGATAACAAGTAAACCGCTGGTATCCTTATCTATCCTGTGTACAATACCGGGTCTCTCAATGCCATTTATAGATGAGAGTGAATCTCCGCAGTGATACATCAGTGCATTAACCAAAGTGCCTGAATAATTGCCGGGAGCGGGATGAACTACCATATCCTGAGGCTTATTTACGACTATTACATCATCATCTTCATAGACTATATCCAGAGGTATGTCCTCAGGAACGATTTCCAGCTTCTCAGGCTCTGGCATGATAATTAACACATTATCACCATTTGAAAGCAAATAAGAGGCCTTTACGCGCCTCTCACTGCCATCAGAACCAGTAACGGATATATTGCCCTTGTCTATCAGTTTTTTGACATAGGAGCGGGATATCCCCTCCAGTTCTTCAGATATATATTTGTCCAGTCTTTCTCCTATATCATCAAGATCAGGAGTAAGTTTAATCTCTTGGTTCATATTTATTCCTAATAATTGTTTTTTATATAAGATTCTTCACTTCGTTTTAAAATGACACAAAAAATAAATCTTATTATTTAATACTGAAATTATTGTTTGCTTTAATTCACTGCTTATCAATAAGGTGTACATCCAGTTTATTGTAAGGTATTTCGATATCATTTGCCATGAATTCAGTAAGTATTCTCTCATTCATCCTTCTCTTGATAGGAAGAAAATCTTCTACTGCAACCATGCAGAGTGCACCAAGCTTAACTCCATGATTTCCAAGCTCATCCACAAAGGTTGACCTTCCTTCCTGAATAATCCCCTGCTCTTCTTCCATAATCGCATCGAGTATAGCCTTTGCCTTAACAACATCTGCCTTATATGCAATATCCACATTTACGATAAGTGCTCTTTTTCCATCACCATGCTTATTGATCACTGAATTATTGGTAAGCTGAGAATTAGGTATTTTGATGGTTTCACCAATAATAGAGCGTATAGTTGTATAGTATATCTCAATCTCTTCAACAACACCTTCCACATTAGAACTGCCTATCACAATATAGTCACCCTTTTGAAAAGGTCTAAGGATAAGGAGGAGTACACCTCCAGCAAAGTTTGAAAGTGCTCCCTGCATAGCAAGAGATATTCCAACACCGGCCGAAGCGATAAGTGCTGCTATAGAAGCAACTTCAACTATTTTCAGCTGAGTAATGATTGATATAATAACAAAAGTCAGTATACCATATTTTATAAGATTAAGAACAAAATGGCTCGCTATCTGATCTACGCCTCTATTATCAAGTCTCTTCTGTATTGTATTTATAAGCTTTTTCAGGAGCTTACTGACAATTATAAATAAAACAATCGCCAGGACAATCTTTAAAAGATAGTCGACAAGTCCAATACCTTTTCCTTTTATCCAGTTATTAACATCATCAATTGTAAATACCGAGATTTCGTTAATTCGAATACTTTTCATATTTATTTACCTT
>CACZRU010000111.1 GCA_902783605.1 uncultured Lachnospiraceae bacterium | reverse complement strand
GAAAGACTTGAGGCTCTTAGATATGCTCATTTCCTTAAGAAGGATGGAGCACTTATTGTAAATGATCAGCGTATAGACCCAATGCCTGTTATCACAGGTGCAGCTGAGTATCCTGAGAATATCCTGGAAGGGCTTCGTGAGAAGTACAGAGTTTTCTCAATTGATGCTATGGCTAAGGCTGAGGAGCTGGGAAATACAAGAGTTTTTAATACTATAGTTCTGGGTATGGCTGCTCGTCATATGAACTACAGCAAGGAACAGTGGATTGAAGTTATTAAGTCTAAGGTTCCGCCAAAGACTGTAGATATAAACCTTGCAGGATTTGAAGCTGGTTATAATTCAGTGGAGTAGTTCCAAAGATTTTTTGAATTTTAAATGAAACTTAAATGAATCTAATGATGAAAAACTGTTCTTTTATACTATTGTGATATAGTATAGAAGGGCAGTTTTATTTGATATGAAATTGTGTCAGTAATTTAAAACTTGGAGGAAAATATGGCAATACAATTAAAATCACGCGACGACGATGATGAAGAGGTAGTAGACGGACTTCCTGGAGTCGACGATGCTGTCAGGATAGATGGCTCATTTGGATTTTCTGGTGACGGCTTAAATGGCTCAGATGGTAATTCAAATAATGGAGAATCGAAGTTCCGTGGAGGAATTGGAGATAGAACGGTTGATATAGATAGAATAAAAGATCTTCCGACTTACACCGGTCCAACTTATATGGGAGGGGTCCAGCCAGGTGTTAATTCAAGCAGAAAGAAGTATTCCATTGCTTCTAAGGTGATTGGCATAATACTTATTCTAGGCGTTTTATTTGCATTTTATAAAGGGATAAGCTATGTAGTTGGATCTAGTGGAGAAGATATAACTGATAAACTTACACTTTCTGAGGAAGAGCTGGCTAAAGAATATGATATGACATTTGAGGATAATGAAAAAATAGCTAAGATGATCCCGCATAATTCTTACGGAAAGCTCACAGCAAGATCAGCGAATGAACTGGATGTGGTATACATTGATGGAAAACAGGTTGGAGTTCATACAAATGGACGGAAATACAGGTTTTTCGGGATTGGTGTCAATGATCCAGAGTATAAAGCGATAAAAGAAATGACTTATCAATATGATTCTTCATATATGGTTTTAAATGATATGGCTCGTGAAAAATCCAATGTATATTATTACTACAATAAGAAGAATAATGATTGTTTGGTAACCGTTGTTAGTGAGAGTACTAATCGTATTGTAAGTTTGACATATTATACAAATTTTAAGAAGATTTCCGAGTCTCTTTCGGGAGTAGATGACGAATAGTGATTTGCTCAAATAATTACCAGGATAAGTCCCCATATAGTAATGGTTTAAGCTTAATTTATCGCACTAAAGCGTTGACGCAAAAAAGAATATGGAGTATGATAAAGAAAGTGGTTTTCGGACCACTTTCTTATTATATTCGAATTAATTATAAAATTTGGAGGGGTACAAAATGCCTATTACTGAGCTCTTAGAGAGAAATGCAAAAGAGTATGCAAATGATACTGCCTTGGTTGAGGTTAATCCTGCGATTACTGAGGTTAGAAGGGTTACATGGAGAGAATATGAACTGATGGAGCCAAATCCAAAGGCACCATATAGAAGAGAGATTACTTGGAGCGTATTTGATGAAAAAGCAAATCGTTTCGCGAATGTTCTTTTAGGTCGTGGTATTAAGAAGGGTGATAAGGTCGGAATCCTTCTTATGAACTGCCTTGAGTGGCTTCCTATCTATTTCGGTATACTGAAGACTGGTGCACTGGCTGTTCCTCTTAACTTCCGTTATGATGCAGACGAGATTGAGTATTGCGTGGATCTTGCTGATGTTGATATCCTGGTATTTGGTCCTGAATTTATCGGTCGTATTGAGGAGATAGCAGATAAGATTTCAACGAACAGGCTTCTGTTCTATGTTGGAGAGAACTGTCCTTCATTTGCTGAGGACTATATCGAGATGGTAGCTAATTCCAGTTCAGCTAATCCTGGAATTGAAATAACTGATGAAGACTATGGTGCAATCTATTTCTCATCAGGAACCACAGGATTCCCTAAGGCTATTCTGCATAAGCATCAGTCACTTATGCATAGCGCAAAGGTTGAGCAGGCTCATCATGGACAGCAGAAGGATGATGTATTCCTTTGCATACCACCACTTTATCATACTGGTGCTAAGATGCATTGGTTTGGATCACTTATTTCCGGAAGTAAGGCAGTACTCCTTAAGGGTACAAAGCCTGAATATATATTAGATACAGTAAGTCGTGAGAAATGTACCATCGTATGGCTCCTTGTTCCATGGGCACAGGATCTTCTGATTGCTCTTGAAAGTGGCAAGCTGAACAAGGATGACTATGAACTGGATCAATGGAGACTTATGCATATTGGTGCACAGCCAGTTCCTGCAAGTCTTATCACAAGATGGAAGACAATATTCCCTAAGCATGACTATGATACAAACTACGGACTTTCAGAGTCTATTGGACCAGGTTGTGTTCACCTTGGTGTTGAGAACGTTGATCATGTTGGAGCTATTGGCGTTCCAGGCTATGGCTGGGAGTGCAAGATAGTAAATGACGAAGGTAATATCGTAGATAAGTCAGACAGCGAATCTGTTGGTGAACTCTGTGTAAAGGGACCTGGTGTTATGACCTGCTACTACAAGAATGAAGAGGCGACTAATGAGTGCCTTAAGGATGGCTGGCTGTTTACAGGTGACATGGCTAAGTACGATGAGGATGGCTTTATCTGGCTGGTAGATCGTAAGAAGGATGTTATCATCAGTGGTGGTGAAAATATCTATCCTGTTCAGATTGAAAGCTTCATCATGAAGAATCAGAAGGTTCAGGATGTGGCTGTTATAGGGCTTGGTGATGAGAGACTCGGCGAGATTTCCTGTGCTATCATCCAGCTTAAGGAAGGTGAAACAGCAACAGAAGAGGAAATCAATAATTTCTGTCTTGAACTTCCTCGTTACAAGAGGCCTCGAAAGATAATTTTCGCAAATGTTCCTCGTAATGCTACAGGTAAGATTGAGAAACCACTTCTCCGTGAAACATACGGTGCTACGAATCTTGTTGATAAGGAGAATCGTAAATAGAAATATAAAGAAAAGATGTTTATGAAAAATATAAAGATGTCATTCTGAGCGCAGCAAAGAATCTTTATTGTGCAAATTTAAATTTTATGCCCTGCAAAGCAAGTGTTTTGCAGGGCTTTTTATATAATTTTTGTGAAAATGTAACAAAATTAGTATATATTGCACAAAAAGGGTTTCTGTTTTTGTTAAAATGTGCTATATTATTAACATAGAAAACCCGATAAATGTCAGTCTAGCTGGCAACTTAGAAGGTATTGTGGGTGTGACCAAATAATCGGCTAAAAATTTGAAAGAGCTTGTCATAGCGCATGTGGGGTAGCGTTATGACAGGCTCTTTCTCTTTTTATGTGTCTCGGCGTGTAAGGCCGGTAGAATTATATAGTGTTTAATACGCGAAAATTTGGTATAATTATTTAATTGTAAAATAATTAGCTGCCATGAGGTGATTATGCTAGTAGCTGATAATCTGGTAAAGAGCTTTTATAGAAATAAGAATAAGGGTAAGAAGGAAGAGTTTAATGCTGTAGATGGCATTTCTCTTACTGCGCGTCCTGGTGAGATTGTTGGAATACTGGGGCCAAATGGTGCCGGTAAGACAACGCTTCTTCGCATGCTGGCTAGTCTTTTGAAACCCACCTCAGGAGAAGTATATATCAATCATATTGTGGATACCGATAAAGTGGAGAGAATCCGTGATTCTCTTGGAATCAAGAAACAGATCGGCTATCTGTCCGGAAATACTAAACTTTATGGAAGACTCACTGTCCGTGAACTTATGGAACTATTTGCAGGTATTTATGGCATTTCGGATAAGGAGATTCCTGAAAGAATTGAAAAAATCATTGACCTGCTGGACTTGAGTGAGTTTATAGATAATAGGATTGAAAAGCTTTCCACTGGACAGACACAGAGGGCATCCATCTCAAGATGTATAGTGCATGATCCGGATATTTATATCTTTGATGAACCGACACTTGGTTTGGATATCCTCAGCAGCACAGCGATAATTGAATTTATGAAAAAAGAGAAGGAACGGGGGAAAACGGTAATATATTCTACCCACTATATGGAGGAAGCGGAGTATCTCTGCGACAGGATTATCATGCTTAATAAAGGCAAGGCGATAACAAATGACAGTCCTGAACAGCTTAAAGCGCAGACGGGAACTACTGACATGAGGGGAGCCTTCTATGAAATTATAAAAGCGGAGGGGATAGCTTATGAGGAATAGAGTTATTCGGCTTCTGCTGAAGAAGGAATTATTAGATGTTTTCCGTGACCGTAAAGCAATTATTATGCTGGTGCTGGTTCCACTTCTAATCTATCCACTTATATTCTTTGGCTCATTTGCAGTGATGACTATGATTCAATCTAGTATGGAGCAAGGAGAATATAAAGTTCTTCTTTCTGTTGATGATGACGGTGCGCTAGAAAGACAGATTGAGAAATATAATTCAGATGAGGAAAATGAACAAGAATCAAAGAATAAATCTCAAAAAGACAACTCTTCGGAGAAGAGTAAAATAATCGTAGTTTCAATTTATGATTATGTAAGAGATGGTGAGTATAAACTTATAGAAGATACTTCTGAAGGCAGGGCTGAACTGGCTGAGAAGATTCTTCAGGATGAAAAAGCGGATGTATATGTTGATACAATTGTGGCATCTGATGAAAATACATCAAGTAAAGATGCTTCGAGCGGAGAATCCGGTGATGCTTCGAATATGGCTTCAAATGAGGATTCAGATACCCGCATTATATACCGAACAAAATATGTTTCTTCAATAACTGATTCCAACTATGCCGAAATGGTTGTTAAGGATATATTAGATGACCTTACGGATGAGGAAACCAAAGCAATGCTGGAAGAGGCAGGGCTGGATGCGGAAAGAGTAACGCACCCATTTGGCATTAAGAGAGAGAATATTGCCAGCAGTGAGCAGTCGGCAGGAAGCCTTCTGGGAATGATACTTCCATTTATGCTTGTGGTCAGTCTTCTTATGGGAACTATGTATCCGGCTATAGATACCACTGCGGGCGAGAAAGAGAGAGGAACTCTGGAGACACTTCTTACGCTTCCGATAAAGAACCACGAGATGATACTTGCGAAATTCTTTACTGTTGCATTGATGGGTATCTTATCTGCTCTCTTAAATGTAATATCCATGGGCTTCATGATTTTTTATCTCATCAAGCTGCTGCAGTCTGATGCTGTCAGTAATCTGGGACTGGACCTGAAGAACTTTAATGTGGGAACCTTTGTTCCAGCTATGCTGGTTACAGTTCTGGCTATAATGGCATTTTCGCTTTTTATTTCGGCAGTTACCATGTGTATTACTGCGCTGGCAAAGTCCTATAAGGAAGCGAATAATTATATAACTCCGTTGACCTTGGTAGTAATGCTGACGGGATATATTGGGTTTATTCCAAACATAGAGCTGGATAATAAGATGGCGATGATACCGGTAGCAAACATATGTCTTCTTGTGAAGGAGATGCTGCTATTCAAAGCATCCATGGGTCCGACGGCTATTGTACTTCTCAGTAATGTACTTTATGCAGGACTTGCTATAATGCTTCTCAGCAAAATCTATGACAGCGAGGGAGTCCTTTTCGATGAGGGAAGAAGCGGACTCCAGCTGTTCCAGAGAAGATCAAATATAGAGAAGGGCGGTGTGCCAACTTCCGGAGATGCATGGTTTATAGTTTTCTTTGTAATGATTATTTATCTCTATGTTGGCTCAATTCTTCAAGTGAATAAAGGAAGGGCAGGCGTGTTTTACAGCCAGCTGATAGTTTTGGGAATACCTTTATTTATGGCTCTTTATACCAAGAGGAACCTCCGTGAGACATATCATTTCAAGGGCTTTAAAATAGTTGGTTTTTTAGGCTCTCTCCTTCTGTTCATTGGGGCATTCTTGATTGAAAATATTGTTTCCACGCTTCTGTATCAGTTCTTCCCGGAAAGCTTTGAACAGATGAACAATGGACTTGCAGAAACTCTCTTGGGTGACAATATATTGATTGGGTTCCTGATCATTGCAGTTGCGCCGGCAATCTGCGAAGAGATGATGTTCCGTGGTTATATTCTGTCAGGCTTTAGAAGCAAGTATAGGAAATGGACCGCCATTATTATGTGTTCGTTTATATTTGGGGTATATCATACAAGTCTTATAAGACTGATACCAACCATGATGCTGGGTATATGCTTTGCGATGATAGTTTATTACACTGACAGCATTTTCCCATCCATGGTAATGCACTGTATCAATAACGGAATAGGTGTGGTTGGAATGTATAAGCCGGGATTTTTGGAGGATTCATTCCCTCTGATTTTTACGCAGGAGGCATCAGTGATTTCCGATCTTATTTTGGGAGTTATAAGTGTGGTTATGGTTTTTGCTGGAGTGAAACTGCTGAAGATATGTGAACGAAGTCGGAGGGCAGAGATTAATAAATAATAGATTGAAATATCTATAAATAATATAGGAGATAGTGAAAGTAGTTGGCGAATAGAAATAGTGGACAATTTAATATAGATGATTATGAGGATGAACTCTGGGAAGATGAAGAATATTCGCAGGATGATTATTCGAAGAATATGAATGATCTATCTGATGAAGAATATGAGCAGGAGTTTTTTAGAGAATTTGATAATAAAACAACTAATAAATCATCTGCTAAAAACTCTAGAAATAATTCGGAAAGCGTTTATCGTTCAAGGAAAAAAAATTCTGGAAACAACAAAAATAATAGGAATACCAGAAATAATAACGATAAAAACAATAAAAACCATAGTAGTAGAAATAATAATAGAAACGATAATAAAACCGATCATAAAAATGATGCGCTTCAAAAAAAGCTTGAAATTTACAGAAAGCAGCTGATAGCACATAGACTAATTTTGTTTCTCATTTTATTTGCAGTGGCACTGGTAATTATCATAAAACTGTTTGACGGAAGAGTGAAGGGGACTCCACTTAATACCGCTGTGATGGTGGATGAGAAGATGAACTTCAAGGTGGATGAAAGTGTTTCGGGGCTTCCTGAGGAGTTTCCAACCATGCACGCTTTCATTGAAGATAATTATCTGAGATATCTCAATAAGGCCTATATTCTTTTTGGTACATATCCTGACTGTGAGTACTATAAGATAAGTCCAAATGTCGCCAGAAATGAGTTTAACTGGTCTGAGGACTTCTATGTTAATAATGATGGGCTTTATTATAGCTATTTTAAGGATGGTGAAGATAAGGGCAGAGTTGGGATTGATGTTTCAGAGTTTCAGCTTGATATAGACTGGGAAAAGGTTAAGGCTGCTGGAATCAAGGTGGCTATGATCCGTGTTGGTTACCGTGGATATGGGACAGGTGAAATCCATGAAGATAAGCTGGCTGACACAAATATGGCTGGAGCTACGGGAGCGGGACTAGACGTGGGAGTGTATTTCTTCTCCTCTGCTGTAAATCGAGAAGAGGGAATTGAAGAAGCTAAATATACTCTTGAGAAGATCAAGGGCTATGATATAAAACAGCCGATTGTTGTAGATACGGAGTACGTTTTTGAGGATGAAGGTGCCCGTTCTAATGTTATATCAGTAGAAGACAGAACAGCGGCGGTGGTAGGCTTCTGTGAAACTATAGAAGAGGCAGGCTATACACCGATGGTATATGCCAGCCGAGATCATTTTATTAAATATTTAGATATCGATGCTATCGGCAAATGGGATTTCTGGCTAGCGGCTTATGACACTCCGGTCTTCCCATATCATACCGAAGGCTATCAATATTCACCATACGGCTTTGTTGACGGAATAACAACTCAAGTTGACTTGGATGTATGGATGAGATAAGCCAGTGGGGGAGATTTCTCAGGGTGGAACTTACTTGGATCCATCCCCAATGGCTGAATAAAAAATAGGAGGGCAAGAATATGTGGTATGAAGAGTCGGTGTTTTATCAGATTTATCCATTAGGATTCTGTGGAGCACCATTTGAAAATGATGGGGTTGAACAGTCAAGAATTCTCAAGGTGATTGACTGGATACCTCACATTCAGAAGCTGGGGGCAAATGCTATCTACTTCTCACCAGTTTTTGAATCTGATACTCATGGATATAACACCAGAGATTATGGGCTTATCGATAAGAGGCTAGGAACAAATGAGGATTTTAAGAAGGTTGTGGAGGAGCTTCATGCTGCTGGTATAAAGGTAGTGCTGGATGGTGTATTTAACCATGTGGGACGTGGCTTCTGGGCATTCCAGGATGTACTGGAAAAGAGATGGGACTCTCCGTATAAGGACTGGTTCCATATTTCTTTCGATGGTAATTCAAACTATAATGACGGTCTATGGTATGAGGGCTGGGAAGGCAACTATGACCTGGTTAAGCTTAACCTTCATAATCCGGCTGTTGTGGATCATATCTTTGATAAGGTTAAGTACTGGGTTGATTACTTTGATATTGACGGACTCAGACTAGATGTGGCGTATTGCCTGGATAAAGGCTTCATCCATAATCTAAAGGAGTATACCAACGGACTTAAGCCTGAATTCCTTCTTCTGGGAGAACTGCTTCACGGAGATTATGCACAGTTTGTTGGTCCTGGTATGCTGGACAGCTGCACAAACTATGCTTGTTACAAAGGTCTTTTCTCCAGCTTTAACAGCATGAATATGTTTGAGATTATTCACTCATTGATGCAGCAGTTTGGCCCTGAGGACTGGTGCCGTTATAAGAATATGCATCTTATGAGTTTTGTAGATAATCATGATGTAAGTCGAATTGCAAGTATTCTTACAAATAAGAATCATCTTCCGCTTGTATATGCGCTTTTATTTGGAATGCCGGGCTTCCCTTGTGTATATTATGGAAGCGAGTGGGGGACTGAGGCACGTAAGGAAGAGGGGGACCCTGCACTTCGTGTCAGCTTTGATAAGCCAGAGTGGAATGAACTCACTGATCTAATTGCTAAGCTGGCTGAGATTAAGAAGAACAGCAAGGCGCTGAACTATGGTTCATTTAGAAGTGTTGTACTTACAAATCATCAGTGTATTTTCGAGAGAAAGGTAGATGACGAGAGAATACTTGTTGCGATAAATGCATCCGACCAGCCTTATACAGCTCATTTTGATGCTGGATGTGGACAGGCGGATGAGCTTATCACAGGAACGCTTCACGATTTTGGTGGTGGTTCAGAACTTAAACCATACTCAGCAGAAATCTGGAAGATGGAACGCTAATTATCTTCATCAATCAGCATCTGGGCAAGTGCAAGGAAACGCTTACTTACTTCAAGCTCGGGATTTCCTTCGATAACCGTTTTGCCCATATCCTCGTAGTGGATAATGTCATTGGTGCGTGGAATGTCAGCTACGATGTCGAGACCTGATTTTTCTGCGAAGGCGCGGACTTTTTCTTCCTCGCCTTCAACAGCTCGACGGTTCATGACAATTCCGCGAACCTTGGCATAGCTTCTGTCTTCGAAGTTTTTTACAGCAGTATTTATATTGTTAGCGGCGTATAGTGCCATCTTCTCGCCAGAGGTTACTATCAGGACCTTATCGGCATAGCCTTCTCTGATCGGTGCAGCAAATCCACCGCAGACTACATCTCCAAGTACATCGTAGAGTACTGCGTCAGGTTTATACTTCTTGTAAAGTTCCAGTTCTTCAAGAAGAGAGAATGTTGTAATGATACCACGACCTGCACAACCCAGTCCTGGTGTTGGACCTCCAGTTTCAATACATACAACACCACCAAATCCTTCCTTCGTAATCTGGTCAAGTGAGGTTGGTTCCTCGTCGTGTTCACGCATGTAGTTCATAACTGGCATTACAGGATTTCCATCTAGCAGGTTTGCTGTGGAATCTGCCTTTGGGTCACAACCTATCTGTATTACTTTTTTTCCAAGTGTTGCAAGCGCAGCGGAGAGGTTTGAAGTTACAGTGGACTTTCCGATTCCGCCCTTGCCATAAATAGCGATTTTTATCATAATGTTATTCCTTACTGTTTTTATTAGTTTCTTATTATTTTTTGCCGTTTTTATTAAGGCTTCTTTATCTCTCTGCCAATCTTTGTGTCAGCAAGAGGTACATTTATGAGCTGAAGTTCTTTTTTTGTTAAGTCTTGTGTATAGCATCTTCCAGAAAATGCAGCATGGGGCAGTCGTATAAAATGAGTGCCCTTGCTGATCGGTTCAAAGAGTGGATCTGCTATGACAATATCAGCTTTCTTTATTTCTATTTCCAGTTCGTCTTCCTCGGTGCAGGACAGGTCTTTACTGTCATCAAGGACGGAAAGTTCTCCGTCTCCAACACTTTCTAGAACGCGAACCGGAAGACCGAATTCCTGTTGGATAGCCACAGCTAAAGAAGTGGATAAGATGCTTTCTCCGATAACTACGATGCTTTTGCTGGCTGATGATTCTGGTGCTGCTATTGCGTTTGTTGAAGCACTTGAATCATCCATCTTCTTGCTATTAGCTAAAACAGCATTTATATTATCACCGCTTTCAGCGGCTTTCTTAATAGCCTCTATAAGCAACTCAGAAAACTTACTTCCATAAGGTGTTCCGATTACATATGGGACACCGTACTCTTCATATAGGTATCTGGCAACTGGCATACCGATGGATGAAACCACCAGACTTACACTTGCATCAGCCAGTCTTCTTATTTCTTCTAAATGATCCTCCTGAGCAGGGTGCATTCCCACAAGGGAGTTTACAGTGAAGTTACTTGCCTCAAGCCAGCTTTGAATGGCTTCCGTGGTTCCATGGAGTGGAAAATCCAGAGGGGTGAGACCAAGTACATTTATCTTAGTTTTGTTATCTGTATCAGAACCTTTTGAAGCAGATGAACCTGGTTCAGTAAATCTCTTGGCCAGTTCTACAAATGCATTTCCTGCGCCGGTAATATAGCTCTGCATTGCATTTGTTTTTACTTCGAAGGTAGGAATACCAGTTTCATTTTCCACCTCATATGCAATTGCTTCCATATCAACACCCACCATAGCTGGAAGAGCAGAAGCGCAGATTGCGATGAACTTTGGGTTCAGCTCTTTGGCTGCAAGGCAGAGGTCGGTAACGAACTTCTCATCATTTCCCATTACAGCATCATTTTCTGTAAGTCCGGAAATGTACATCATACTGTCCATGTCATACCATCTTGGTTCGTCATGGGTTGTATAAGTTGAGTTACATCCGGATGCATCGTGGATTACTGTCATGCCCCCATATTCGAAAAGAGCAGAGCAGAAACCGGAAGTATCCGCAGTATATATTGAAATTATTTTTGCTGTTTGATTCATATTAAATCCTCTATAGGCAGCTGGAGCATCCCCAGCCCTTGTGACTGATGACTTTCTTAGTGTCCCTGGCGTTCTGATATGCTTCAATCATCAGATCCGCCAGTTTCCTTATTGCTGAATATCCATATGTTCCGCCACCCTCAACTATGTCAACGAAGTGAGATGTGTTAGTGAAGTAAGCGGCTTTCTGTCCGATAGCAAGAGCAGGATTGTTATTCTCTGTTGCTGCAAATCGCATAGCAGGTTCATTTGTAGGATATACTTTTATCTCAGGCTTAATTTCCTTAAGTCTTTCATAGGCATCTTTCTCATCTGCAGGGAAGCCGTCACTGTAAAGACTTGTTACATTGAAGCCATGCTTTGTCAGCAGCTCAGCCAGCTCGATGATATAAGGGAATGAGGTATAGTCGATTGCAATAGGAGTGTCCTCGATAATCTCGTGAGCCTTATCAAGAGCATCATAGGCTTCATTTTGGGATGTTTTGATGAAGTTATTAACTGTATCTGCGCTAAGTCCCAGTTCCTTACCCAGCATGGTCAGGTTATCATTTAACTTTATTTCATCAAAATTTATCATCATTCGAAGCCATTTCTGTTCCAGGCGTCTTTCCATCTGTTTGCAAGACGCATCAGCAACAGAAAGATAGGAAATGGTAAGTGGCGCACTTCCCAGCTTCAGATAGTCCTCGTAGTTCTTACAGTCAGCAATGTCCCAGATCTTTCGTCCGGACTTTTTTATAAGACTGCAAACATCTGATTCTTTATCAAATGGAAGATTGCTTCCAACCAGCGCCACCAGGTCCTCCTGCTTTTTAAGATTCTTAACGGCCTCGTATAAACTCAGCTTCATCATGGCATCCGGTGACATGGTTTTTCTCATGGTTGGAATCATGTAGCATTCCACAAAGTCAATGTCAGGATACATTTCCGACAGCTCATCAGTTATCATCTGGAAGTCACAGCCTTCAAACATATGCATACAGCTCAGATAAATGAGTATGCAGCGAGGCATTTTCTTGGAGCTGTCTTCGGCGATACTTTCTTTGATTTTCTCCACGATATGAGCGGTTCCCTCGATGACTCGTTTTTCCATCTCGCCATTCCACATATCACTTTCCCGAAGAGCAACCCAGGACATTCTTTCCATGTCATTCATTTCAGCGGCGGTAAGGATTACACCTCTTAGACAGCCCTGAGCACAGACATATACCTGATGGGATTCAGGAATCAGCATTCCTGTATGAACGATGTTCCACACGCCACGGGCAGGAGCATTGTATTGCAGCCCTTCGTAAAAAGGACTTGGAAAATCTATATCAGCCAGATTAACGGGCTCCGGTATTCTATTGTCATTGGTTCTTAGAGATTTGATCATTTTATATCCTCATGCTGAATATTTCACCTTGGGAAATGAGTTCAGCTAATTTTCAAAGTCAGACACAATTCTGTCTGCCAGCTTAAGCAGCTTTTCGCAAATGTCGCTATCTGGGAACATTTCTACAACTGTCTTTCCAGCAGCTTCAGCTTTCTCAAAGAGAGGACTGCGAGGAATGATAGCGGCCACATCAGTTTCGAAATCCTTGGCTAGAGTAGTTGCATTTTCCTCTTCATTTTCTACGCCACGGCAGTTAAGAATGATTCCACCCAGCTTTGCGTAGTCTCTTTTCTTGAAGTTATCGATGGCCATTGCAATATTAGCCGCAGCGTAGATAGCCATCTTCTCGCCAGAGGTTACGATGTAAACCTTCTCGGCATAGCCCTTACGCATGGGCATGGTAAAACCACCGCAGACCACATCACCCAGTACATCATAGATGACTACATCCGGCTTATAGACTTCATATGCTCCCTTATTCTCAAGTGATTCAAGGGCGTTGATGATGCCACGTCCGGCACAGCCAAGTCCAGGAACTGGTCCACCAGCTTCAACACAGAGGACACCAGCGGTGCTTTCTTTCACCATGTCCTGAAGTGTAAATGGCTTTCCGCTTCGAACCAGATCCAGTACTGTTGTAATCTTTTCCTTAGGGCAGAGTAGTGATGTTGAATCTGCCTTTGGGTCGCAGCCTATCTGCATTACTGTAAGTCCGCGCTTGGCAAATGCAGCGCTTAAGTTTGAAGACAGTGTAGATTTACCTATTCCACCTTTTCCGTATATAGCGAATTTAATCATATATGTATTCCCTTTTTTCTATTTATAGTCGCCTCTTGTAATTGCCACATTATATCCGACACTCTGAACTCTTGCCTCGATACAAGCCCGGCATCCGCTGGATGCATCGCCGGTACAGATTTTGTTATCATAAAGCATATATTTGTCTCTTACCCTCACCGGTGAAAGGTTCGGCATGATGACATTTGCTCCAGCCAGAATTCCCTGTTCACGGCCGTCCGGTTTTATGGTGCCAAGAGCTGTGGTTGCAGGAATAAGTGCATGTGGCAGCATCAGACGGCATAGGCTTATCATAAAGAGAGTCATTTCATATGAGCCCTTAGGTTTATCTCGAAATGGAGTATCCGAATGAGGAAGAAATGGACCAAGACCGATCATTTCCGGCTTCAGCTTCTCCATATATAGCATGTCGTCTGCAAGACAGTCGATCGTCTGCTCAGGGGAACCAATCATTACACCGCAGCCGGTCTGAAAGCCTAAAGATTTAAGGTCATTCAGGCATCTCATCCGGTTAGCCCAGGACATATTCTCTGGGTGAAGCTTACCATAATGCTCCTCATTTGCAGTCTCATGTCGCAGCAGGTATCTATCAGCACCGGCATCTTTAAAAGCTTTGTAATCCTCGTAGGATTTTTCACCGATTGAAAGCGTTACGGCACAGTCTGGAAATTCCTTTTTGATCCTCTTAACCAGCTCGCATATCATTTCGGTGGTGTAATAAGGATCTTCTCCGCTTTGAAGAACGAAGGTTCTGAAGCCAAATTCGTAGCCGTCTTTGCAGCAATCCATAATATCATCGATTGACAGCCTGTATCTCTCCAGTTTAGTGTTGCCTGCGCGAAGACCGCAGTAGTAGCAGTTCTTATTGCAGGTGTTGGAGAATTCAACGATGCCTCTGATAAATACATCCTTTCCGTAAATCTCATCTGTAACTGCACGGGCCCTATCTGCAGCGTAGAGCCTGTCCTCTTCGTTATAGGTTGAAAGAAGAGCAGTCCACTCCTCATGGGTCAGAGAGTGGGAAATGTGGAGCTTGTCAATTAATTCTTTATTTGATTTCATAGTGTACTTCCAATTTTAATGTAATAAATCACAAACTGCTGTATTCCTGACACAGCAAGAATACAGCAGCATAATTTTGTTTATAGCAGTATCATTTTAAGATACCATTATTCAAATAAAACTTCTGTACCACATGCTTTCATCTCAAAAGGCGGTGCCTGTTTTGATGTCAGGGCGGATTTGTTTTGTAGGTGAATTATAACCTATTAGTCTTAATTTGTTAAGTGAAAAACTCAGTTATTTTCTGGTTTTAAAAACTTAATTATTTTCTAATTTCTCCACCAGGTTAGGGAATACAGAGAGACTTCTCTTCAGTATGCCCTTCATGTAGGCAATCGCCACACCATAATTGGTAAATGGTACTCCGGCATCAACTGCACATTTCATTCTGTAGACCATCTCCCTCTGGCTTAGCATACAGCCACCACAGTGGATGATGAGTTTAAAGTCTTCAAGATTTTCAGGGAAGTCTGCCCCGGAACTGGTGACAATCTCGAGATTTTTGCCTGTTCTTTCATGAAGCCACCTTGGCATCTTAACAGTTCCGATATCACCACACTGTCTATGGTGGGTACATCCTTCACTGATTAGTACCTTATCACCGTCCTGCAGAGAGTCAATTGCTTTTGCTCCCATAACTGCAGTATCAAGGAAACCCTTGTACCTTGCCATAAGTATTGAAAATGAGGTGAGTGGAATATCTTCTGGTGTATCCTTACTTACCTTTCCAAATGCCTGGCTGTCGGTAATTACCAGGTCAGGCTTCATACCACTGTTTATCATTCTTTCAAGAAGGTCGGCTAGTTCAGTTTCTCTAGTGGTAATAGCATAAGCACCAATATCCAGGATATCTCTTATTGCCTGCTGCTGTGGAAGAATAAGCCTTCCCTTTGGTGCCGATTCATCAATAGGAATAACCAGAACAATAGTCTGCTCTTTATCGATGATATCAGCTACGAGCCTTAGATTATTCTCTGTATCAGGCACCAGATGCCCTATAGTTTCCTTAAGTTCTTCTATATTAGTTTTGTTTAGTGCACTGGTATAAACTATATTGGTATTCTTCTGTTCTGATGCTATGGCAATATCAGTAAGTTCATGGGACATTTCAAGACGTATTTCCTGATTAGAAATATTCTGATTAGAAATATTCTGATTAGAAATATTCTGATTAGAAATATTCTGATTAGAAATATCTTTCGTAAAATCTTCTGTAAAATCTACTAAATCGGATTTATTCTTGACAATCACAAATGGAATACCCTTATCTCTAAATATTCTGATAAGTTCAAGTTCCAGGCTGTCGACCTTCCTTGTTGCATCAGTAACAAGAACAGCGATGTCGGTCTTGTTCAGTATCTGCTTGGTTCTCTTTACACGAAGCTCCCCAAGTTCTCCAGTATCATCAAAGCCCGGAGTATCAGTGATAAGAACAGGGCCGAGGGGAAGGAGTTCCATAGCTTTATTAACAGGGTCAGTGGTGGTACCAAGAGTGTTAGATACCACACTGATCTCCTGATTTGTAATTGCATTTACCAGGCTGGATTTTCCGCTGTTTCTCTTTCCGAAAAAGCTGATGCGAAGCCTCTCGCCAGAAGGTGTATCATTAAGTCCCATTTTGTTTCTCCTATTTATTTCTTATTATGAATTAAACTAATAACTCTGTCAGTTTGTTTCTTTCCAGGAATTCCACAAGGCCTGGTATGTTCTCAGGCTGAGTCAACAGCTCAGGATAATGTGCATCGCAGCCCAGGATTACTTTAGCGCCAAATTCTGGGACCATGCTCCAGAACTTGTCGCTTGGGTAATTTCTATGGTCACTGAAGCCGTACATATTTACCTCAAGCGGAATATCCAGTTTAGCGGCTTCTTCGATTATAGGGCGCATCTTCTCGCGGAAGATATTATCGTCTCCTGTATAATAGAAGAGATCAGGATGAGCGAGATACATGAATTCGCCTGTCTGCATCCCCTCTATTGTAGTCTTTACAAATTCATCGAAATATTCCAGGCTATCTGTTTTGTAGCCTGTATATTCGTCGCAGAACTTTCCTTCAACGAAATGCTGTCCCTGAATAATGTAGTCAAATGGAAACTTCTTCAAGTAATTCAGCACATCCTGGAAATAAGTTGGAGTATATTCCACCTCGTAACCAATCAGTATTTCAATATCATTTTTATATTCTTCACGAAGCTTAACCAGAGTAGAAGTGTAGTCCTCAACCTCATCCATTGACATTCTCATAGTAGGGTTAAAGCCATATGAATCGGGAAATGGAACATGGTCAGAAAAACCAAGCGTTTTAAATCCGCTCTTTATGGCCTGCTCTATATATTCTCTTTCGGTTCCTGTTGCATGTTTACATCTTGTTGTGTGGGTATGATAATTTGCTAACATAATGAGTTCCTTTTTTATGAGTTCCTTTTTTATAAGTTACCTTTTTATAAGATACTTTTTTTATAAGATTTTTTTATTCCCAAATGTCTATTCTGGCGCGTACACAGTCTTTGTAGTGACACCGTCAATTCGTCCTATCTTTCCGGCCAGTGTATTTATCTTATTCTGAGGTGCATCAATAGCGATGCTGATAATATTTACTCCCTTTTGATGATATGGAATTCCCATTCTTCCTATTATATACTCACCATACTCATGAAGAAGAGAGTTGATCTCATTTGAAATCTCATTATTTTTTACGATGATCGCGATAATTGCAGTTCTTGTTTCCATAGTGTTCTCCATATTCTACAAAAATCTTTGTTTCAAAATACTGCTACAGTATAGCATAAATAAAACTTTTTGCAAAAAGGGGTTGACAGATAATGGATATTAGTATAATATGTTCGCCATAAGACAAAAACAGATTTTCATGAACAAAGACAAAAACGAAATAACGAACGGTTTAATGAACAGATTAGGGGACAGGTCAAAGAGTAATACAATGAATAAAGTAATGAACAAAGCAAAATTAAAAAAATTAGGAACAGTTCTTTTCTTTACTCTCCCAGCTATGATTCCAATGATTCTGTTTTGGATAACACCGATTCTAAGAAGTGGATGGCTCAGTTTTACGGATTGGGATTACATGAGTCCTTCATATAATTATGTGGGTTTCGAG
>CACZRU010000110.1 GCA_902783605.1 uncultured Lachnospiraceae bacterium | reverse complement strand
GTAGCTCTCTTCCGTAACCCTTTCCCTGTTCAGAAGCTTTGACAAACAGGTCATCAATTTCATTTCCATAACAAGCTACTGCACCGATCAGTTTACCATCATGAATAAGCATGAACGTATCAGCAGACTTCTCTAAAACAGAACTCTCCTCTGAATACCAGTTGAAAGGTTCAATATCAAGTGCCTTTCTCATTGGATAAAAGGCCTCGTTGTAGCTTTCCATATAATCCTGAATATATGACTCGTCAAAACTGAAACATTCGATATCAGTTTCGGTCACATCAGTCTTGTCGTATATCATCTCATAGGCATAATATATTTCATTCTCATTCATTATTTCATTCTCATTCATTATTTCATTCTCATTCATTATTTCATTCCCGCTATCTTAAATATCAAATCCGGTATAATAACACTTCTTGTATAGCCGTATTTTTCAGCTAGTTCATCACTTCTTCCAAGAAGTGGCACTCCTGTTGCAGAATTATCTGATACAGCCAGAAGCGCTATGGACGGAACCTCAAACAGATCCATCAATGTATAAAATGTACTGGTTTCCATTTCAATCAGTTCTGCCCCTGACTCTTTTATCTCATCAAGATGAGAATACTCCAACGATACGGAATCCGTACAAAATACTTTTGCATACTTAAGGTTATACTCGGTAGTTTCAATGAGTCGCTCAATATCCTCAGTATATTCCTTATTCGGATATATCTTTTCAAATGGTTTAAAATCCGGAAGCTTCTCGTCCAGATAATGGTTCATATATACACCGGAAATGCATTCTGAAGGCGTACATAGATCACCAATCTGATATTCTTCAGTCAGTCCTCCTACTGCTCCAACAAATACACATTTCCCAAAGTTCATATCCGAACAGATAATAACATGGTCCAGCAGATTGCATGCCCCGGAAGCCGTCTGAGCCCATGCCACCTTAAACCCATCCTTCTCAACAAGATATCCAGAGAAATATGAATGCTGTTCAAGTAAAGTAACCTTATACGAAGGATCTCTTATTATCTTTGTAGGCTTCCATCCCGGAGCTACAACCAGAACATCATAAAAAGTATCAGGATCAAATCCGAAAATTTCCTGATACATTACTCCGGTGTTATACTTTTTCATATTGTCTAATACTTGTATTAATCTTTGTTTCATAAGCAGAATGTCCTCAACACCTCTAATAATATTCTCTTCTGATATTTCTCATCAATTCCCAGACATTATCTCCATAGTTACTGAGAGCAACTGAAATCATACCGTTATTTGGATTATACTCAGCAATAGCACTAACACCATCATCACTGCCCTGCATATATACATAGTCTTTTCCCTCAGGGTTATCGATAATCCATACACCGTAGCCATAATATCCTTCTTCCGGATCCGAGCCATCCCCACTCTGTTTGGATAGCATCTTACTTACTATTTTCTTAGACAAAAGCTTATCTCCCAATAATGCCTTCCAAAACTTCATCAGATCACCAGTAGTAATAAACGCACCACCATCGCCTGTTCCTTTCGCTCCTACAGAATAGATATTAGTACGATAACTATCTCTTGAAGGATCATATATATAGCTGTTTGCACATTTTGCAGGCAACCTGTCCAGTTCGAAGTATCCCGCATTCTTCATATCACATACATCGAAGATATTCTTCTGCAAATACTCATCAAATTCAATTCCCGTTACTTTTTCTATTATCAATGCAAGAATGATATATCCAGAATTGTTATATTGAAACCTTTCCCCCTTAGGGTACATCATAGGTTTATCTATAAAGAGTGGAAGCATATCCTTGTTTTTTCTGATCTTATAATTTGGATAATCCGCCCACAATGCCTCATAATCATCCATCACTGATTCATCAAAATAATCCGGTACACCTGAAGTATGATTAAGCAGCTGTTCAATAGTTACAGCTGGATCTATACTCTTTAAATCCATATCCAAGAGGTCACCCAGTGTATCACCAAAACTAAGCTCACCTCTTTCAATCAGCTGAAGAATCCCCACAGCAACAAAGGTCTTACCCATAGAAGCTGAGGCAAATCTTGTTTCAAAGCTGTTAGGAATCTCATTTGCCAGATCAGCAAAACCATTACTGTATTTGCATAATACAGTTTCTCCCTGAGTTATATAAACATTTCCTCTGAAGTTTTTATCTATTTCTATTTTATCCATTTATAACCTTTTATATTTCTTTTTTCATATAACCCGCAGTAAAGGAGAAGAAATCAAATTTTCGAGTTTCAGTATGAATAAACCCATGTTTTTCATACCACTCTCTAAGGACTGTATTCTCCTCAACAATACTAAGTTTCATAACATTACAGCCTAATGCTTTTGCCCTGGATATTG
>CACZRU010000109.1 GCA_902783605.1 uncultured Lachnospiraceae bacterium | reverse complement strand
ATGAATACAACGACCTTAAGAAAGATGCATATGTTTCGAACTTTGAAGTCTGGAGGATAGTGCATTTTATTATGGTTGTAGTGTTCTTTAGCTTGTTTATTGCTTCTCTGGCAAATGAAATGATGTCTGTTAATAGATATTATTATCTGGGGTTACTCATATATTCGGTTATTGCTATCATTTTATTCTTTATATTAAAGAAAGACTCGCTAGCAGCGCAGCTTCTTATATATCTTTCGATGTCATGTCTGTTCCTGTTCGGATGCTTGATAAGTAAGAACAATCCCGAACATAATGCGACAACATTCATTGCATTTTTGCTTGTAACCCCGATGTTCATGATTGATAAACCATTTTTCATGACTATTGAGCTGGTTGTGGCATCAATTGTATTTCTGTTCTGGATGTATGCTATTAAGCCATTTGAAATATGGGAAATGGATTTCATCAATGTTGTATCATATACGATCATTGGATGTTTCCTCAATGTAGTTGCTAATTCTATACGAATAAAAGAGTTTGTACTGACTAAGAAAATTCGTATACAGAAAGATACAGATGCGATGACTGGCCTTAGAAACAAGGGGGCTCTTACTAGAGAAATTGATGAATTCCTGGAAGATGAATCAACTGATAAGGGACTCCTTCTGATCATGGATATCGATAAGTTTAAGTCCATAAATGATAATTATGGCCATGATATTGGTGACAGAGTTATCATTCAGTTTGCGGATTTTCTACTTAAAAGATTTAGTGATGATGAGCTTACAGGACGCTTCGGCGGAGATGAATTCATACTGTTTATCAAGAATACCAATGATGAAGATACTGCTGGTAAAATAGCAGAAGAAATAATAAAGTATATCCCAGAAGTTATAGAACTGCCGGATAAAGATAAGAAAGTAAGTACCAGCATCGGTATAGCTGCTTATAAAGGTTCTGAAAAGAGTTATTCTGAAATATTTAAGAAGGCTGATATTGCATTATATCGAGCAAAGGCTGACAAGGAAAAAAGATACTATATATATTAATTCTAGGTTGGTAAAATATAGATATATTTATAAAAAACACCCTCAAAATGAACCGCCCCCCAAAAGTTAGACCTATAAAATCTAACTTTTGGAGGTCGTTTTTTACTTTATAGGAAATTGTGTTAGATGGAATAATGATTATTTTCAGAAAAAATGGTATAATAAAAAGACTAAGGGGTTAGCAAAAAAACGATTACATAAGGAGGGGGTAAATATGAATATAGATAATCTGGTATTTGACCAGGTCGCTAATACATTGGCGAAGCAGTTTGATAGTATGTACTATGTGGAAATCGAATCCGGAAACTTTATTGAGTTCTTCCATTCAGAGATGTTATCAGGCCTTAACCTTCCGGAACAGGGAAATGATTTCTTTTCATTTTTGTCTGAACAGGCAAAAAGAACGGTGCACCCTGATGACCTTGATTATGTACTTAATCTTATAGATAGGGAAAAGCTTTTGGGGAAGCTGGCAGACAATAATTCCAGTCTGATTGTCTTTAGATTTGTACTGGATGGGGAGATAATGCATGTTTGTCATTTCAGCATTATGTGTGATGACAAGAAGCATATACTTGGCTGTATCAAAAATATTGAGTCTGAGTTTCTTGATAGAGAAGAACAGGAGAATATCCTGCAATCTGCCGAGCGTCTGGCGAGACTTGATGAATTAACAGGAATAAAGAATAAAAACGCATTTTCAGAGTATGTTAAAGAAATAGATGAGGTTATAAACAGCAGAGACACAGAACCTGTGTTTGGCGTCGTCATGTGTGATATAAATGATCTGAAACGAATAAATGATACAAGAGGACACAGCTTTGGAGATGAAGCCATACAAAGTGCATGTCGTATGATATGTGAAATATATGAGGAAAGTGTGGTCTACAGAGTTGGAGGAGATGAGTTTGCTGTTATACTGACAGGTGATGATTTTGTAAATCGTGAATCCTTACTTGAGATGTTGAAAAAAGAATCTGAAACCAACGGTCGATACAGAACTGGTCCAGTAGTTGCGTGTGGTATGGCAAAATATAATCCTGGAGTAGACAGAAGCTTTCAGGAGATATACAACCGAGCTGATGGTCGTATGTATGCAAATAAAAATGAGTTGAAGTCCGGAAATTATCTGGGGGGAATCAGAAAGCGTGAAGAGAGTAATGAAATGATTCCGGATGATAGGATGAGAAAGCTCAACAGATTATATGGAGCTCTACATACCGTAGCCGGAGATGGATATATTTTCCTGACTGATCTCAAATATAATTTTTCCAGATGGTCACTTTCTGCAATTAATGATTTCGGACTACCGACAGATTACATGTATAATGTTGAAGATATATGGAAGAATTATGTGCATCCAGAAGATGTTGCTAAATATGTAGAAGCTGTAGAGTCTGTTTTGGAGGGTACACCGGTGCTTTATTCTATCACCTATCGTGCCAGAAAAGCAGATGGAACATATATAACTCTTAAGCCAAGAGGTTTTATTCTAAATGACAGCAAGGGTGTACCTGAGTATTTTGGAGGAATAATGCTTCCTCAATAATTATAAAATTCTGGCCCCTTCGATATTGCGTATGATAGCAAAATCGAAGGGGCCAGAACTTATTTTTGTTACACTTCCAACGGTATTTCTAGATATGCGCGGGGGAAGAATATGGGGGACATTGTTCTTCTTATTTATGACATTTGCCAGCTTTTCAACTGTTACAGCAGTTTTTGAAAATCTGGTTGGATCGAGTATGGACAATTTCAGATGGAGTAGGAGAAGGTCAGTTATTATAAATTGTATATTTATGCTGATTGCAAGTCTTCCTTGCCTTCTTGGATATATGTTCTTTCGAATCTTCACTTGATCGGTGATAGAGATATTTTGGATAGTGAAGACTTTATCGTAAGTAATCTGCTTCTTCCTATAGGGGCGCTAATATTCCTTCTTTTCTGTG
Organism: uncultured Lachnospiraceae bacterium; assembly: GCA_902783605.1. Classification (GTDB taxonomy): domain Bacteria; phylum Bacillota; class Clostridia; order Lachnospirales; family Lachnospiraceae; genus Eubacterium_Q. The sequence continues at coordinate 956 of CACZRU010000109.1, read as the reverse complement.
TGACTCGGTTTGGCTGGGGGGCTGACAAATATATGGAAGAGGTTAATACTGGTAAGGGAATGAAGATGAGTTCAAAACTGTTGGTATATTATAAATATATTCTTCCAATACTTATTCTTATAATAATTATAAGTGGTTTGGTTAAGTAGAAAATTAACATAACAGATTGTTTTTTTTCGTATTTGTGATAAAGTATTATATGTTGTTTTTTGCAACTAATAAATAATGGAAAGAGGTCTAGTATGAGTAAAGAAAATCGTGACAGCTGGGGTTCGCGTTCTCAGTTTATTCTTGCATCAATCGGATCTGCAGTAGGTCTGGGTAATGCATGGCGTTTCCCTGGTCTTGCTGCAAAGCATGGAGGTGGAGCATTTCTTATGGTATATCTCCTGGCTATGCTTATAATCGGAATTCCATTTCTGATGATGGAGATTTCTATTGGACGAAAGATGCATCGTGGTGTACCAGGTGTTTTTCGTGCTATTAAGAAGGGTACTGAGCCTGTAGGCTGGTTCGCCGTTTCAAATGCTTTTGTCATCTCTGTTTACTATGCTGTTGTATTTGCATGGGTAATCATGATGGCATTTGCCAGCTATAAATTTGCAGGTCTTACAGGTGATGGTGAGTCTGCTTCGGGTATTTGGGCTGGTATGATCAAGACAACAGGTACTACATCAGGTTATGGAACTATATCATTACCTGTTCTTGGATGTCTGGTTATTGCATGGGTTCTTATCTATGCTTGTATCCGTAACGGTCCTGGTACTGTTGGTAAGGTCGTTAAATTTACAGTATTCCTTCCAGTCATCTGCCTTCTTATTCTTGCAATAAAGGGTATTCTTATGCCGGGGGCAATGGCAGGACTTACAAAGTTTTTTGTTCCTGATTTTTCATCACTTTCAAGTGCTGATATCTGGATTGATGCTATAGGACAGGTATTCTATTCACTGTCAATT
>CACZRU010000108.1 GCA_902783605.1 uncultured Lachnospiraceae bacterium | reverse complement strand
TACTGATCTTTGTAGGACTTATCGCACTCAGCAGAGCAATTGCTGTAAGAAAGTATCCACCAGTTATGGCATTTAGAAAGGGTATTGGTACCCATAATTTTAAGAAGACGATCCTTCCTCTGGATAAGACGAAGGGCAGTGTACATATTAGACTTGCTGTAAAAGAACTCTTCCAGAATGCGAAAAATCATATAGGACTTACTGTTTGTATTATGGCTTGTACAGTACTGACTCTGTTGGGATTTATTCTGGGAACCTTTTTCGCAAGTCCTGACAGGATACTTGGTTCTGTCTGTGGACACGAGCTTTGCGATATCAGAATAGAGGCAGTAGGCGATATTGAACCAGCAAGCTTTGCGGCAGAGCTGGAGGGAATGTCTGAAGTAAGACAGGTTCTGACACCTGCGACTGGTATAGGAGTGAAGATTAATGATGATGATTTAGCGTTTGGTCTTGAGGTCTATGATGAATATTCAAAAACATCAACCATCATTCTTACAGAGGGTAGACTTCCAGAGCATGAAAATGAAGTGAGTCTTACAATTCAGTCACAGAAAAGGATTGGTGCGACAGTAGGAGATACTCTTACACTGGAGTACGGAAAGGTAAAGAAGGACTATGTTTTAACAGGTACAGTAAATTCAGCAGTTAATCCAACGACAGCGTACCTTACAACAGATGGATTTAAGCGTATGAATCCAGCATATATTCCTTCAACCTTCGACATTTACCTAAATGAAGGAGTAGACAAAAAAGAGTTTGCAGATCTCCTTAGAGACCGTTATGGAAAAGAAATAGCAGATTATAAAGATGTTGAAATAGCAGATGGAAATCTGGAAGAAAGAATCAGAAGTGTTGCAAATAAAAAAATGGCTGAGGCAATGACTGAAAAGGGTGTCAGTTATATGGAATACTCCATACAGGTTGGAGATGAAATTTTTACAGGCAGCACTTCACTTATGAAGATAAAAACCTTGACCTTCGAAAGAGAAGAAAATGAAGAAATAGCAAATATGCTTCTTGTCTCATTTGCGGGTATTGCTGTAGTGATGATGCTTGTATCAGCAATCGTAGTAATCCTGATTCTCTCCATACTGATGGCATCTACCATCAGAAAACAGTATAGAGAGCTGGGAATAATGAAGGGACTTGGTTATACATCAAGGGAGCTTAAGTTCCAGCTTGCATTTAGAATCATACCGGTTGCAGTTCTGGCAGTTATCCTTGGAACAATTCTTTCGCTGCTCTTGATGCAAGTTGTAAATGTATATGTTTGCAAGATTATAGTATCAGCATTTTCGATAATAATGATGGATATTGCTATACTTGCTTACTGCTTTATCTGTGCATATATAAGCGCAAGAAGAATAAAGAAAATCTCAGTATATGAATTAATATCAGAATAAAGGCTTCTTCACGAGCAAAGCGAGGGCGACTGGCTTCCCCTTGAGGGGAAGCTGTCAGCGAAGCTGACTGATGAGGTGTCATCCTGAGCGAAGCGAAGGATCTTATGAATAATAAGAGGTAAGAAAAAGATGAAAAAAACAAAGAAACTGTATGCAGGAATCCTGATGGGCCTCGCCCTGACAATGCCTTTAAGTAGTATTTCAGTAAATGCCCAGGGTTTTATCAATTCTGCTGATAATACAAATAATGAAAATGCGAGCTATAATGTTAGCTATAATACAAGTACAGAAACAGATGGAAATGCAGATTCGAGTGACTACATTTTAAATATTGGCTCTGTCAGCAAGGTGTATGTAACAGCAGCAGTGATGCAGCTTGTTGATCAGGGAAAGGTAGAACTAGATGCTCCTGTTACAGATTACATACCAGATTTCAAACTGGCAGATGAGAGATATAAGGATATTACAGTACGAATGCTGATGAATCATACCTCTGGACTTATGGGATCCCAGTATAGTGGACTCGTTCTCTTAGGTGGAAAGAGCGAGGAATACCACGATGCATTTTTAAAGAATCTTGAGGGGGAACGATTAAAGGCTGATCCAGGTGCATTTAACTGCTACTGCAACGATGGATTCACTTTACTTGAAATCATAGTAGAACGAGTAAGTGGTATGACATTTACAGAGTATATGGAAGAAAATATCTGTAAGCCTCTTTCTGTTTCAAATACCGGAAGTGTGTGGAATATG
>CACZRU010000107.1 GCA_902783605.1 uncultured Lachnospiraceae bacterium | reverse complement strand
TAACTCCAGTAATAACTCCAGTAATAATCCTGCACGCTTCATCAACGCTTACACCATCCTCAATATATGGTCTTTCTATCACATGAAGTTGTACACCAGTGCTTATAGCCGCCTGTTTTTTTTCAAAGAAACCACCTGTCGACCCGCTTTCTTTAGTCACAAGGTGTTTTATATCATACTGTCTGATTATTGCTTCATTTAATTCTGTACTAAAAGGACCATGCATAGCTATAATATGATCCGATTCAATACCTTCCTTCTCACATACCTTTAAGCTATCAACCGATGGCAGAACTCTAACATAAGTTCTCTGCTTTGTAGAATCGGAAACTTCCATACAATACTTACTTAATTCTTTACTGCCTGTAGTCAGCAGAATATTACCAGATGTCTTATCAATAGATTTCGCACAGCAAATGATATCAGAATACTTTTCTGCATTAGGTGGAAGTTTTTTTTCTTCTTCTCTGATTACGCGAATTAATTTTACTCCAAGAGCATCTGCCGCCTTTTTTACATTTGAAGTAACCTCTATCGCGAAAGGATGTGTTGCATCAATAACTATATCCTCTTCAGAAAGCTCCTGTTCTTCAAAAAAACGTATCATCTCGTCTGCATCCATACGGCCGACCTGGATTTTTGCAAATGAGTTTTCCTTCATCATTTCCTTGCCGTATTCACTAGCCACGCATACTATATGTGAAATGCTTTCATTAGTCAGTCTATCGGATAGAATTCTTCCTTCAGTTGTTCCAGAAAAAATAATTATCTTTTTCATAACTTATATCCTCTAGGGGTTATGAGTTTTCCATCAGAAATCCGAGTCTGGGAATTACCAATAAATACTGTTACAAACATATCAACACTTTCCTTTGATAATTCCTCTAAAGTACATACCTTCTTTTCACAGCAATCTCTACCTATGTTTCTTACATAACCACATGCAGTTTCCTTATTCAACTTTTTCATCAATATATCACAGGCTCTTTTCAGATAATCCGCCCTTTTCTTACTGGATGGATTATATATAGCTATACAGAAGTCTCCTTCTGCAGCAGCCAGAAGTCTCTTCTCTATCATTTCCCATGGAGTAAGAAGATCACTGAGACTGATTACACAAAAATCATGACTTAGCGGTGCTCCTAGAAGAGCAGCCCCACCTAAGGCCGCAGTTACTCCTGGGATAACTTCGACATCAGAAAAGCCGTATCTTTCCGCTACTTCCAATAATGGTGATGCCATACCATAAACCCCTGCATCACCGCTGCATATAAGTGCAACTATCCTGCCCTCTCTAGCATATTCAATGCACTTCTCGCAACGTTCTACCTCTCCACGCATTCCATTTTCATAGAACTCTTTTTCTGAATAGTCGTCTCTTATTAAATCTATATATGTTTTATATCCGACAATGATGTCTGCTTTATCCAGCGCTTCCTTCGCCTGAACAGTCATCATCTCACTTTTTCCAGGGCCAATCCCTACCACATATATCTTGCCCATATTTTCTCCCATTAACCGGCCTTAAACTCTTTTAGCAATCGCTATGGTCATTCCGTCATATACCTGTTTTTTAAATATAAGCTCAGCTCCTGCTCCAGCGCCAATGACTGCAGCTCTTTCACATACATTATCTACACCAACTGTATTCTTTACAAAATCCGATCCTTCAAAATCACCTTGAGCTTTGTTTAGTATTTCCTTGTCAAAAGAAAGAACGGGTAGTCTATATTTATCTCTGAGATTTTTAATCGCAGCTTCATCTTCTTTTAGATCAATGGTGCATATTGCATACACATCACTTATATCAACATTATTATCCTTTAATGTTTTTAAGAAAAACTGCTCAACTGATTCCAAGTCTTTATCCTTCTTCATACCCAGACCAACTGTATACATCTTTGGTTTTAGCAGGAGAGAATACTCCTTATCCGTCTCATCAGCCACTATAACATCCACCTTTTCCTTTGGCGGAAAACTCTTGATTGAAAGAGTTATCTTCTTGTCATCGATAGCCTTTGCAGAAACCCTTTTGACCCCATCTCGGTTGATTACATTTAGTCTGTTTTCAACTGCAAAGGTATCAACAGAAAATGTATCATTCACGTCGGTAGATGTTGTGATAACTGGAATAGCATCTAAGACTTCAGCCAGTATAACCGCAAGCTTATTAGCTCCGCCTGCATGCCCAGACAGAACCGGTATTACAAACTGACCATTATCATCTATTACGATTACCGGACAATCACTCAACTTATCCTTAGGAAGGCCGGATATAGATCTGACCGCTATTCCAACAGCTCCAACAAAGATAAGAGCGTTACCAGGTTGGAATACCGAAGCTGTCCATTCCCCTATAGGATCTGAAATCCTCTTAACTCCTTCTCGTAATTCTTCGGTGTCCTTTGAAATGTATGCTTCAGCTTTCTCAATACCTTTTTCAACCAAGCCCATATTTAGTTTTTCAATAACATCTTCCCCATTATGAGTAAAACATACTGCAATCTTTTTCATTACTTTGTCTTCTCTCTAAATTCAGTTGAAAACTCTGGATCATAAAGCTTTGATCTTTCATATGAACTATGATCAATCGCTTCACCTATCAGTACTACTGCCGTCTTTGTAATCTTTGCCTCTTTAGTTTTCTGGGCCATATCGCCAATAGTACATACAATCTTTTTCTCCTCTGACCAGGTTGCCTTATAGACAATAGCCGCTGGAGTTTCTGGTGTATATCCACCCTTTAACAGCTTTTCAGCTAACTCTTCTATCATTCCAATGCTGAGATATATGGCCATAGAGGAACCATGCTGTGCCAAAAGTTCCATCTGTTCTTTTTCTGGAACCCTTGTTTTTCCTTCTAGTCTTGTAATGATTAAAGTCTGGGATATCCCCGGCAAGGTATATTCAAGATTCAGACTTGATGCAGCACCAAATGCCGCTGTAACTCCCGGACAGGATTCATAGCTTATACCTTCTTTATCCAGTATATCCATTTGCTCACGAACAGCACCATATACACTTGGTTCACCTGTATGAAGCCTTACAACTTCCTTGCCAGCTCTCGCCACATTTATCATCACATCCATCACTTCTTCCAAAGTCATAAATGCACTGTTATGAATCTCTGCATCTTCTTTTGCATACTTTAAAAGTTCTGGATTCACCAGACTGCCAGCATAAATGATCACATCAGCCTTCTTCAGAAGTTCCATTCCTCTAACCGTTATAAGATCAACTGCTCCTGGTCCGGCACCAACAAAATAAACCATTATATAACCCTTTCACTATTAACCCTTTGCTTCTTTCAAGAATGACTCTGCACTGTCAGTCATTCCCAAAAGCCCAAACCTATTAGAATAAACCATGCACTGAATATCAATATCTCCAGCGCCACGTTTATTCAGATAATAATCTATCTTTTGCATTATATATTTAAAACAGTTCTTTTCGATATCAGCGTTCTGATATACTTCTATAGCTTCTTCTGTAGAAACGCAGTTTAAGATATCACCTAGTGTTTCATTTGATACCCCGCACCTTATTGCTGCAGCAGCCATAAGCTCCATTCGGCAGTCAGCCTCTTTAGAATGAGTATTCATTATTCCCCCAGAAACTTTTATCAGCTTTCCAATATGCCCGCATAGAATCATCTTCTTAAAGCCCAGCTCCTTCGCCATATCTATCGTATCCCCTATATAGTTGGAACATTTTACTGCCTTATCCAGGTCATAGTCGAAGTTTTCCTTCATAAACTCCAGACCATAATTACCAGGCGACACTACAGCTACATCTGCACCTTCAGCCTTAATCTGGCGAAGTTCTACTCTTATAGTATCCAGAAGAGCTTTAGTACTCATTGGTTCAACTATTCCGGTTGTTCCAATAATAGATATACCACCCTCTATTCCGAGTCTAGGGTTAAATGTTTTTTCAGCTAAAGCCTCACCTTCAGGAACAGAAATCTCAACTTTTAGATTCCCTTCAAAATCAAAGAAATCCATTACCTGTCTTACCTCGGCCTCTATCATCCGCCTTGGCACGCTGTTTATTGCAGCATTTCCAACTGGCTGGTCAAGTCCTAGGCGAGTAACTCTTCCTATACCTTTCCCTCCATCAATAATGATATTATTTTCAGTCGCACCATTATCTTCTAAAGAAACTTTTGAGAACACCAGAATACCATTTGTTATATCAGGATCATCTCCGGATTCTTTTCTCACAGCACAGCTGACATATTCTTTACCGATTTCAATCTCTTCAATCTGTGGACAGTATTTGATTCCTGCAGGAGTATCTATCTCAATATTCAGTTTTTTGTTTCCGGATAGAAGCATGTATGCAGCCGCTTTACTTGCCGCCGCTGCACAGCTTCCAGTTGTGAAACCCTTAGTCATACTGTCATCCTTTTACATATTGTATAAGACGGCATTGCAGATTGCTGCCGCAATATTGCTTCCACCTTTTCTTCCTCTGTTAATGATGTAAGGAACCTTCGAATCAATAAATAGCTCCTTCGCTGCAACCACATTTACAAAGCCAACCGGAACCCCTATAACAAACTTTGGAGTAAAGATTCCTTCTTCCATCATCTCATGAAGCTTTATAAGTGCTGTAGGAGCATTACCAATAGCAAATATAATATCTCTATCCAGCTTTGCCGCCTTTTCCATAGAGACAGCCGCTCTGGTAACTCCACGTTCCTTTGCTTCCTTCGCCACTTCCTCATCAGCCATAAAACAAAGTACTTCTCCTCCATATGAAGCAAGCTTTTTCTTATTAATTCCCGCAAGCCCCATATTTGTATCCGTTACAATATAGGCTCCCTCTCTAATAAGATCCTGCATTCTTTTAACCGCCCCATCTGAAAATGTAAGCGTTGATGCATATTCAAAATCCGCAGAAGTATGAATGCATCTTTTAGTTACAAATGAAGTCTTTTCATCAAGAATAATGCCAGCTTCCTCAAGTTCCTGAGTGATTATCTCAAAACTTCTTTTTTCAATTTCATCAGGTCTTACTTTTTCAAAATTCATGAGTAATCTACTACTCCTTTTAATAATTCTATAAACCGCTGGTTTTCCGCATGCGTCTTTACAGCAATTCTGTAGAAACCTTTCTTTAGTCCAGCAAAGTCGCTGCAGTCTCTGATAAGTACTTTTTTTTCTAATAAATCTTTACATAGAGTTTCAGGTCCTTTAAAAAAAATAAATGATGTATCACTATCAAAAACCTTTAGTCCTAGAGCCTGCAGGTTCCTTGTAAGAAACGCTCGTTCCTCTCGAACCAAACTTATTGTTCTTTGAATAAAATCCGTCTCATCTATCAATCTGATTCCTGCTTTTATGGCAGCCTCACTCATCACTGATAGATTCCATTCTGGAAGATTCTTTCTTATCCTTTCTATATTCTGTGGAGCTGATATTATATATCCCATCCGTATTCCTGGCAAAGCGAGGAGCTTCGTAAGGGAACGAATTATAATCAGATTGTCATACCTCTTCACAAGTTCTATTATATTAGTCTCTCTATTTCTATCTGCTTTTTCAGACATGAGCAAAAAGCTTTCATCTATACAGACATAAGCCCCCACATTCTTTGCCTTATCTATAAGTTTGATGAAAATACTGTCATCAACGTTTTTTCCAGTTGGATTTACTGGGTCACAGATAAAGATTAAATCGATATTCTCGTTTATAAAATCCAGTTTTGAAGATGTTAATAAAAACCCTTCCTCTTCTTTTAGTTCACACCTTTTGATGGTTGAATCAAGTACATATTCATATCCTGAATATACCGGTTCAAAGAGAAGTGTTTCTTTAGAATTTATGGTTCTTGATATGGACATGAGTAACTCTGAAGCTCCATTTCCCGCATAGATATATTCCTTACCTAGTCCCACAGAATCGGCCAATACTTCTCTCACTTCATCCTGCTCTAAGTCAGGATATTCAGAAGCCTTCTTAATCGACTCTCTCACAGCACTTAGAACCACTTCCTGCGCTCCCAGCGGATTAAGATTAACGGAATAATCCATATTCACTTTATTTCTATAAACATCTCCACCGTGTGACATAACTATACTCACATAAACCTAATATAAACACTTACTTAATACAAAAATTATTAATCCAAGGATTATAAAAATAATAATTGCCATCAACGCCTCTGTCATAAACATCAATCGATTTGATCTTTTTATATCCTGAATCTCTGTTCTTTTAATTTCATCACCTATGGTAGGTTTCTCGACCACAACACCTTTATAAAGATGGGTACCACCAAGCTTAAGTCCCAGCGCTCCTGCACATACACTTTCAGTTTGTGCTGAGTTTGGAGAATTATGATTAAGTCTGTCTCTACGCCATATTTCCCAGGCTTTTTTCCCACTATAATCCTTAGAGAATAGCCCAAGTACAGTACTTCCAGCTATCATGAGTACAGAACTAAGTCTTGATGGAATAAAGTTAACTATATCATCTGCCTTTGCAACAAAGAAACCAAAATCTTCATACCTTTCATTCTTATATCCAAGCATGGAATCCATGGTATTGATTGCTTTATATATAAATCCTAAAACCGGCCCACCAATAGCCGTATAAAAAAGTGGAGCTATAACCCCATCAGAAGTATTCTCTGCTACAGTTTCCACCGCAGCTTTAGCAATCTCTTCTTCATCAAGAGACTGAGTATCTCTTCCAACTATCATTGACAGCGCATACCTGGCAGAACTAAGGTCTCCACCGGCTGTTTTTAATTCCTTGTAAACTGCCATACTCTCTCGACAAAGGCTCCTTGCCGCCAGAATATAACAGGTCAGAATCGACTCAACTATAATACCTAAATATATATTTATCAAATATGTAAGCATGATAAGAAGTGTAACTGCCATCACTGTAAGTACAACAATAAACCACAGCAACGCGCCTCTTCCCCGTTTTTCTTTTGGCGTCCTTGTTTTGATACGTGAATCATCTGATCCCAGCAATCTTTTTTCTAAATAAGATATCAGTTTACCAACTAATCGAATTGGATGAGGCATAGAGTGAGGGTCACCTATTATCTGATCAAGAATTACTCCCAGCCCCAAGCTTATGGTATGATATAATACTAATTCCTTCATCATTAGTCTCCACTTCCAAGACGTATCCGCCAAGTGTTTCAGTCATAAAGTCATAATAATCTTTTCCGGTCAGCCTGCTCAGAACTGACATGATATTGCCACCGTGGCAAACTATTACAATATTTTCTTCTTTACTTCTGTCTCCAAGAGCCTCACAGAAACCAACACAGGATCTGTTTATAAAATCCTCACGGCTTTCACCTCTCGGAATACTCATAGTACCATTACTGTCTATCCATTTCTGATAAGTTTCATCACCATTCAGCTCAGCGTAATTCTTTCCTTCGAAGACTCCAAAGTCTATCTCCATGAGATTATCTATCACCTGAATATCCTGACCACCAAAAAGAATCTCTGCAGTCTGAACCGCTCTCTTCATAGGACTGGAACAAATCCTATCAATCCCGTCAGGAACTAGTTTCGATATGCTGCTAAGTAATTCCTCAGCCCCACTTCTTCCTTCTTCTGACAACTCTTCATCCGTACGTTTTCCAATATATCTTTTCTCAGCATTGCCAGGTGTCTTTCCATGTCTAATAAAATATATAATCTTATGAGCCATATCCATACCTCCTCTACAACAATGATCCCCTAAATAATCAAGATTGTGATAGCCAGCATTACCGTAGATACCACTTCTGCTGTAGTTAGGAAGAATCCTGCTGTATCTCCGGTTACCCCGCCGAATTCTTTATTCACCTTATATCGATAATATAATGTATAAAGTCCAAATGAAATTATTACCACTACACCATAAAGAACATTCATGTATACTGCAGCGGCACTTGCAATTATCAGCTGAATGACCAGTGCGACAATCGTACCAGTCTGTTTGTTCTTGGTCTCTTCATATAACATCCCATTCTTCTTTGCCTTTTCGAAAAGAAGTGAAGTAAGACCACTGAGTCCTCTGGAAATCACAAATGTCATTCCTAAGATAACCGAGACTCTATAAGAAAACTTATCGTTTAAAAAAATAGTTGTAACGGCTGCAGAATATGCGAGAAGCCATTTGACGAGTGTTATAACAGCAAAGGCCCCAATATGTGCATCCTTCAGAATCTCCAGTTTTTTCTCCTTCGGAGCATATGAATTCATAGCATCTTCTGTATCCATGAATCCATCCACATGGAATCCTCCTGTGATAATAAGCGGAATCAGAATCGTAAGTATAATTCTTACCGCCACAGGAAGTGTATCAAAAGGAGATATGCAGTTTAGTAAACAGGTCAAAGCTCCTATCACCACTCCCACAAAAGGAAAAAATGTCAGGCTATGAGCCATGTCATCATCCTTCCATTCAAATCTGGGCATGGGTATTTTGCTGTACAATGAAAATGTAACTGCAAGCCATCTAAATATCTTCAACTTTTTCTCTCTTTCTTAAGTCATATACTTTATCTGAAAACTTAATCACTCTATCATTGACCATATCCAGAAGTTCCACATAAAGTCTTGTTTCATCATCAAAATTTGAACCTGCGTCTTTGTATTCATTAGTTACAATGATAAGGTTATTAACATGATCACTCAGATTCTTTATATCTCTCGAGATGCTATCTGCAAAATCATTCTCCCTGTCATCCAGGTCAGGCGCATTCAAATGTTCTAAAACCTTTTTCTTCCATATCTGATTCTCAAATAGTTCGTTGCCGACTAGATTGGATACACATTCCAGAAGAACAGTTGATTCTTTCGGCGAATCGATTTTATCTAGTACAGCCGTAAGATCATATTCATGCTCGATAGTAACAAAACCTTTTCCCTCGCGCTGCTGTCTATGTTTTTCAACACGCTTACGACCTTCTTCGTCATAGATTTTCATAGTTGCAAGATAATACCTTCTACTGTCACCAGTATCCATGGATATCTTTTCTGCAAGTTCTGACTTCCCACTATTCTGAGTCCCTATAACCAAATATATCATTTATCAAACCTCTCATACTGATCTATATCAGTATCTCCAAAGGATGTACCACTCCTATAAAGTGACATAGCCATATCAAGCATCGGAAAAAGAAGTATAGCTCCCGTTCCTTCCCCCAGAGCAAGATCCGCATGAATGACAGGCTTAAGAGACAGTTCTTCCAGCACCACCTTCATGCCCTGTTCTCTTCCCATATGAGACGCCAGCATATAATCTCTGCATCCAGGAACAAGTCTATCTGCAACCATAGCAGCCACAGCACTTATCACTCCATCGATTACTATAGGGATATGATATATAGCACCACCGATAAATACTCCAGTAAGTCCTGCTATATCCAGGCCTCCAAGACTTCTTACGATTTCAAAGACTCCGCCTTTTGATGTTATCTCCTGATCGGACCTTTCTCCGCGATACAAGCTTATTCCTTTTTCAATTATCTGAATCTTATTCTTCAGACCGCTATCAGTTAAGCCTGCCCCCTTGCCTGTAAATTCTTTTGGGGCAAGTCCTTTTAGAGCACAAAGAAGCGCCGTACTTGTGGTGGTATTTGCGATACCCATTTCTCCTGTTGAAATAATATGATACCCCTTTTCCTTACAAGCTTTTACAGCATCTATTCCAGTCTTAATCGCAGCAAGACACTCAGTTTCTTCCATGGCAGGCTTCTTTAAAAAGTTCTCTGTACCTTTTCGAACCTTAGCATTTATCACTCCCTCTGGGGTAGTTTCAGAATTAATCCCTATATCATATACAAACATATCTATAGGATATCCTTCAGCCATCATTCCCACAGAGCTTTTTCTTTGTCCCATAAGCTCCGCTACATCACATGTAACCTTCTGGCTTGTCTGGGAAACTCCCTCTTCAAATATGCCATTATCTGCGCACATAATGATATGCGCTTTTCTATAAATGGCTGGGATAACATTTCCTTGTACAGCAGCTATACGACATATAATCTCTTCAAAGCTTCCAAGACCATCAATAGGCTTAGCAATGTTATCCCACCTTGCCTTAGACTGCTCTAGGATTTTTGAATCAGATTCAGTTATTGAAATAGAAAAAAGCTCTTCTTTTGTCATTCTAATTACCTATTATTATCTATCCCCATTACACGGTAAATGTAATCCATATCGAGACAATCTTTAAGTTCTTTTGCAAGGATATCATACTGGCTGTCCTTGAACTCTGAATAGTCCTTAACAGCTTCAGTAGATATATTCTTGCCATTTTGCTCTGCTATACTCTCAACTATAGAGGACACGATTTCCTTATTATCAAAGAACCCATGAATATAAGTTCCATAAACATTTCCAGCGCAGTAACCAGTACTATCCGATGTAAACTCAGATACATCCTCATATGGCACAGTTTTTCCCATATGAATCTCATATCCTTCAACTTGTAGTTTTTCCAGTCCTCCGAGAACACCTGTTGTACCAATAACTTCTCCTAAAAAGTTAGTTCGTACCTTTTCTTTCTCCAGGGTTGTATCGACAGGAAGGAGGCCAAGGCCAGTCTCGCTGGAAGACTTATCACCACCAACTTCTTCTTCCACTCCGTAAGGATCTTCAATACTTCGTCCCAGCATTTGATAACCGCCACAAATGCCAAAGACGCATGTTCCAGACTTTGCTTTCTGAGTGACCTTCTCAGCAAGACCACATTCTTTAATCACTCTAAGATCTGCCAATGTATTTTTAGATCCTGGTAGAATTATCATATCAGGATTCCCAAGTTCACCAGGAGATGAAACATATCTTACCGACACATTCTCTATCTGTTCAAATGTATCAAAATCTGTAAAGTTCGAGATGTGACTTAGTCTTATAACCGCTATATCAAATTCCTTTACATCTCGCTTTACAAATCTATCAGATAAGGAATCCTCATCATCCAGTTTAACCTGCATATAAGGAACTACACCAACTACTTTGGTCTTTCCACGTTCCTCTAAAATATGAATTCCATCCTCGAAAAGTCGACTGTCACCTCTGAATTTATTGACAATCAGCCCCTTCACTCTGTCTCTTTCTTCCTCTTCAAAAAGATCGAGGGTTCCAAGGAGCTGAGGGAACACTCCACCTCTATCGATATCACCGACCAAAAGAACAGGAGCATCCAGCATCTGGGCCAGTCCCATATTTACAATATCGTCCTTCTTAAGGTTCATTTCTACCGGCGAACCAGCGCCCTCAACCACTATAATATCAACAGTCTCAGCCAGTTTTTCGTAAGCAGCCAGGATATCTTTTACATATTCTCTTTTATGCCGGAAATAATCCATAGCCTTCATATTTCCAACTACTTTTCCATTAACGATAACCTGCGAACCAACATCACTGGTCGGCTTGAGCAGAATAGGATTCATAATAGCCATAGGTTCTATGCGGGCACATTCAGCCTGCATCACCTGGGCTCTGCCCATCTCAAGTCCTTCTTTTGTGATATATGAATTAAGGGCCATATTCTGAGACTTAAATGGAGCCACCTTAAAACCTGCATCAGAAAAAATCCTGCAAAGTCCTGCTGCGATAACACTTTTTCCAGCGTTGGACATGGTTCCCTGAATCATAATAACCTTAGCCTTTTTCTCATCTGACTTCTTGTCATCCGCTATCATATGGCTATCTTTATTCTTATGGTTATCCTCTAGACTGCTCATATCATT
>CACZRU010000106.1 GCA_902783605.1 uncultured Lachnospiraceae bacterium | reverse complement strand
TTCTTAAATAAAATTTCTTACTCCACATTCTTAAGCGCTTCATCCATAGGTATCTTCTTGATTCGTCTGTAATCAAAGAACATTACTATCAGATATGCAATAAAAACAAATATAAACATCTTTACCATTCCTACAGGAGATATGATAAAGTCAAACCATCCTTCCATACTCATGAAGTATGACTTGAAGAACTCATGCATTACAACCGCTCCAGCTGCTATTCCTGCAATACAAGAAACAATAACAACTATTGTGGTTGATGTCATGTAAAGCCCGCTGATTTCCTTATTCTCGTAACCAAGTATCTTAACCATGGATATTGCATTTTCATTTTTCTCTATGATTATCTTGGTCAAAAGATAGATGAGAACTGCAGACAGCAAAATACTTACAACTTCAAAATATGCCATATATGATCCAAATGAGTGATCAAGCTGCCTTGATATCTTAAGGACATCATCCTCTGTTATTGTTGTTGCTATGTACTTATCATCAATACCCTTAATCTCTTCATTTGCCATATAGCCAGTGAAGAAATCATCATCTTCATCAAATAATTCACGATAGTTATCAATCGGCATAAAGACTGAAATTGCACCATCATAATCATAGATACCTGCGACCTTCACATCATACTCATTATTATCGAACTTCGCATTTAGTTTAATGGTATCTCCTATATCATAGCCATATTTTTCTGCAAATGTATTTGAGATATAGACATCATTTGTATCCATTTCAGCCATTTTATCGGAAGGAATGTTGATATACTTACTATTATCCTCTACGCCATAGACGGATATAGTTTCCTTCAGTTTGTCCGTCTCATACTGCAGGCTTTCCATAGCAAATTTTTCTGCGGATTTTGTTGTTGTTTCAATAGGATTATAATCCTCATCTTCAGTTGATTTCAGGATTGTCTGATATTTGGCGAACATCATATCAGTAATCTTCCCCTGGTAGTTATCCAGTGAATCTGGGAAACCAACCGCCATGGCCAGCATCAGCATGACAAATGCTATACCTATCAAAAGCACAATGTAGTTTGGTATATTCTGCAGAAAGATCCTCGTTCTGAACCGGCTGAGGAATTTCCACTTCGGAAGTCTGATAGCTTTCTTTCTCTTACTTACCTTTAGATCATGTCTAAGGAACTTAAGAGGTGAAAGTTTCATCATTCGTACAATTACCACCAGATTAATCAAAAACATAAGTATAAGTGGAACAACTGTTGTCTTGATAAATGCATCCGGTGTCCAGTAAGTCTGGTAAGTTGGCAGACTATAGGAATTGTAATACATGTTACATACAACTTTTTTCATAACAGTATAACCAAGTACATTTCCTATTATTGCAGAAATAAGAGTAACAAGGACCGGCATCGTCATATAGTGAATAACCAGTTCAGCCCTGGTATATCCTGAAGCACGAAGTGTTCCGATAACTGTCGCTTCCTTAGTAATTGTGTTAGAAATTGTGATAGCAAAGATAAATGCCAGAACTGCCACAAGGATGTAAAGCATGATGCCTGCCATAGCCTTATCTCCACCCATATCATCAGTTGCAAAGTGTATTGCCTGATTTGAGTAGTTTGGAAGAAATCCTTCTATTTCAAGGCCCTTTATCTCAAATTCATCATTGTTTGCATCTGAAAGTTTTTCATCATCCGTTCCATTTACAACTGCCTGAGAAATAAGTGCAGCCATAACATTTTCTGAAAGCTCTTTTTCTTCCACTCCGTCAGCCGGCTTATTCTCATAATACCATGCATAATTGTAATGAATATTCTTATCTATTCTATCAAATCCTTTATCAGTCACCATAGCAACATCGAAGTATATTGCATCAAACATTGAATCAGTTGGTTTCTCGTAAAGAGTACTGTAATTAACAAGTGCAATAAGCGCCGTAACCTTAAAGTCTTGTCCTGCAACCTTTATGGTATCTCCAACCTTGACATTAACATTATTAGCATGCATCCTGTCGATAGCAATTTCATTTTCATTTACAGGCATCTCACCCTCATGGATGCTGTAAAGATTTATATCTGTTCTATCTTTAAATACACGGATAATTCCATCCTTCTTATTATCTCCATCATTATCCTCAACTGCATCCTTATAGAAGTTTTCATATATCTTTATAGGCACAGCCTTGTAGTCCGGATTGTCCAGATCATACTTATCAGCAGCCTTTTCATATTCTTCATTTACAGTTTTCTCGACCTCTTTGTATGCTTCCTCCTTTGCATCCTCCAAAGTTTTCGTATAATCCTCGCTGTCCATGAATTCATCGTAGGCTTCTTCATATGCATCGTCGTAGCACTCATCAAGTACAGTTGGGAGATTCTCATCAACAATTGCCTGAATCTGTTTTTCTTTTTCCTCTTCACTGACCTCCATTCCTATATCGGCATACTGTGCTATCTGAGCCTCAACTCCCTCTGTCGCCTTAGCCCTAACTTCTTCTTCAATTCCTTCCTTGACCGCTTTTTCGATTTCTTCAGGAATTGCCTCGTCAACAGCCTTCTTAACTTCCTTGTCAGCTTCTGCATAACCTTTGTCCAGGAAGTACTGCTTAACATCTGCCTTTTCACCCTTTTCAAGAGCTTCAATCATTTCATCACTGGCCTTCTCACTTATTTCAAATGAGCCATCCTCAAGATTATACTCGGTTATCTTATTTTCAGCTGATGTAAGCATGCTGTTATTTGCAACATAAAGTCCTGAGATAAATCCAATCATCACAATCAGAAAAACAGCTATAACCAGATATTTTCTCCACTCTCCTATAAGCTCTCTAAAAACTCTTTTCTTAAGCGGACTCTTAATTTTACTCATAATCGTTCTCCTTGATGCCTTGATATTTTACCAATCAAGATCTACTGCAGATACCTTGTTCTCGTTGATGTTATTATGACGAACAACACCATCACGAAGCTTGATCACATGGTCAGCCATGTTTTTGATAGCTTCGTTATGTGTAACCATGATGATCGTATTTCCATATTTTTGATTTACATCCTCGATAAGCTTAAGGATTTCCTTTGACGTGTTGTAGTCAAGCGCTCCTGTCGGCTCATCACAAAGAAGAATATCTGGATTCTTTACAATAGCTCGGCCGATAGATACTCTCTGCTGCTGTCCGCCTGAAAGCTGATTTGGAAGCTTATGACGATGCTTATAAAGACCTAATGTTTCAAGAAGCTCATCAATCTCCAAAGGATTATCTGACAGATAAGCTCCCACCTCTATATTTTCCTTCACATTTAGATTTGGAATCAGATTGTACATCTGAAATACATATCCCAGATGCTTGCGACGGTACTGGGTAAGCCCCTTCTCACCCATTTCCTCAAGCTTGTCACCATTAATTGAAATGTATCCTGAATCTGGATTATCGATTCCGCCGATTATATTCAGCAGGGTTGACTTTCCTGAGCCCGATGGACCAAGAAGCACACAAAACTCACCCTTTGCAACAGTGAAATCCATCCCTCTCAGGACCTCCTGCCTTGATTCACCAGAACCAAAACCCTTTTTTAAATTTACAATTTCAAGGAATTTTCTTTCATCTTCTGACATGACCATCCTCCTTCTTATCTGCAATATTTATATATTTAAACATTTTTAGAAATGATGCAGCTAAACATTAAAGTTATATTTGAATCTTTTTCATATGAATAGTTATTCATATATTCATACTAGCATTTTATATCATATCTATATATGATTGTCAATAACATTTTGTTAGTGAACTTCGATAATATCACAGCCATTTTCAGCTATAAAAAGCGAGACCCACTTGCAGTAACATTACTAATCAATATAGTAATATCACTGCAAATGAGTCTCGCAAATTATTCATAAACCGAATTACATAGAGCTGCTGCTTTAGTAATTGTGATGACGATTGTACGAACAGGAATTAATCTTATTTACAATCCATGTAATAATCCATGTAACAGTCCATAAAAACTGTCATAATTCCTGCAAGCTACTCCCTCGTTTGCCACATGTTTTTATTCGTTTGTTCTCATAAAGGGTAACAAATCATTTTACATCTGTCAACCCATAAATTATATTTCAAGTTCCTATAAATCGAATCTCAAGTTCCTGTACAAATAATATTTACAGGTTCCTGTTCTTCTTTTTCTGGAGAAGCGTTGTTGTATCCAGTCCTGCCGGTGCTGGTTCCTCACCCTTATCTTTCTTGTTTTTCTTAATCTTGCCCTTCTTCTGATCTATTCCTGTCTGTATTTCTGGCTGTCCATTTATTTGACCATTTATTCCAGCTGATACTTGCATTCCAGTACTTCTCTGAGCTCCAGGCTGTCCATATTGTCCACTTGGCATCGTATCCGTACCCGGAACACTTGCCATTACTCCTGCACTATCTGGCTCTCCATCTTTTCTGCTTCTTCTCTTTCCTGCCTTCTTTACTGCATTATCTTTAACCGCTCTGTCTGATGCCCCTCTGCCAGCTCTGTTAAACAGAATTCTTCCAAGGTCAAATCGTCTGATCACAATATCTATTATAAGCATAATAACAGACAGAATTATAAGTATTGTGGTGATATCTCGTCTATTTCTATTTGAAGCCCTGAGCTTTGTAAATACCTTTGAATCACTATCCAGCATTCTTCCATTTGTCTCTATAAAGGCCTTGAAGTTTGCATTTGAGATGTCACGCCTGTACTCATCTGAAAACTGAACTGTTTCTATAGCCGTAGTTGAAGCGACTGTTTCTTCGCCTTCATTCCTCCTGATATTTATACTGTATACACCCATTTCCGTAGGCTGGAAGGAAGCCGTATAGCAGCCTGGATCACCTGGCTCAAGCACCAGCTCTTCTGTTTCTCCAGCAGGTGAAGTATAGACGCCGATTACTTCTGTATCTTCTGAATAATCACTGGCCACATAGTTTATTTCAACCTTGCCTCTCCTCTTTGTTACTGATACACTATCCTGACCAATGTCACTCTGCATGCAGGCATATGAAAGCATTTTGTTCCACATTTCCAGATAGTCATCCTGCTGGGCAAGAGCAGCATTCCATTCGCCAGATGCATTGGTCGTCCAGGCTATAGAGTGTCCCAGTCCATACTGCCATGCCGACATCAATGGATCATCTTCACTTGTAGTAATAACCTCTCTTGCGCCACTCTTGGTAGTAGCCGCTATATATCCTGTAATATTTGGAATACCTTCAGAATAGAGTCCCGAAACAAGTTCATTATTTTTTAGACTCAGAGCAAAGTCTCCGTTTTTATAATAAGTAGTTCCTGACAGATAAACCTCTTCAGCAAAAATCTTTGGTACATCACTGGAGGAATCAGAATAATAATACCGTCCACCACAATCCTCAGCCAGTTCTTCAAGAAGCTTTGTATCAGAATCTGAACCTACAGCTATTGTTGACATGGTGATTCCGTTATCATTTATGTATTCAATAACATCATCAAAATCCTTAGTCTCTCCCTCTCCATCAGTAAGGAGGAGAATATGCTTAACTCCAGCATCAACACCACTGACTCCCTTTGCTGCAGCATCTACAGCCGGCTTGATGACAGTTCCACCCATGATTCCGATTCCTTCTATCTGCTCAATTATGGCATCCTTATCCTCTGCCGGAACTATCTTCTGCCTCCACTCATAATTATCACTGAATGTTACAACTCCAACATAGTCATTTCGATTCAGATTCTTAACTGCTTCAATTGCAGCATCCACTGCAACATCTATCTTACTTCTGCCAACAGTCTGCCCAGTATTTGGATCATAACCAGCAGAATCCATGGACCCCGAACAGTCAATAACCATAACCATGGCAAGTGATGGAGCTTCCTCTACACCCTTCGGCATCATGTCCACAGGAAGAACTTCCTCCAAGACTGTGTCAGTATATCCACCAGGTGCATAGCTTTCCTTGCCACCAGTGCATATAAGACCACCGCCATAATCCTTGACATAGGACTGAATAGCATTTAAAAAGCCTTCTGGAAGATCACTTATATAACAGTCATCCAGAATAATCGTCTTATACTTAAGAAGCCCCGAAATATTATCAGGTGCATTTACTGCAGATACTACAGTTGTATCTTTATTTAGTGATCCCATCATATGTTCAAGACCTGAGCTGTCCTCCGAAAGTCCTGAAACGATAAGAATCTTCTGTGGCGCTTCAACCAGTGCCGCAACCACCATACTATTATTTTCAATAACGGTATCCCCCTGGGCTTCAACCTCAAGATGTCTTTCCTCTATAGCCTCATCCCCAGCTACTTCCTTCATGATAAATGTGTTCTCCCCCTTTGTCAGGTGAACATCCATCTGATCGATCACTTCACTTCCATTAAACAGCTTAAGAGACGCATCACACTCATAGGTGCTGTACACCGTCGCCTTTATATTATATGCATCCCCTGCCGCCATCTTATCCGGCATATCAACGTTCTGCAGGTAAACATCCTGGGATTGCTCCATCTCATATAGCATCGCACAGATTTCAACATCATTTTCCTTCAGCTTGTCGGCAGTCTTTCCGATATCTCCCACCGTTTCCTTACCGTCGGAAAGTATTACAACTCTTCCCAGTCTGCTGTCTGGAATAAGAGAGATTGCATATTCCACCGCTCCCTCAATATCCGTCGCCGAACCGTCTGGATTTGTGGCAATACCAAGATACTCGGCCTCATCACTGACAAACTGCTCCGTTGTTGCACTTCGTCCAAATGTGACAATTCCGAAGGAATCACCCTTTGGCATCTTGGAGATAGTACTCCTGAGGTAGCTTTCCTCTTCTGAAAGACTGGCGATATTGCTGTCTGACATATCCACTACAAATATGGTAGTCACCTTATTCTTTCTGCCAGGCAGATGTATTCCAATTACCGAAAGAAGAATCATCAGTGTCAGTGCAATTCTCCAGATTAACTCCGGCTTTCTAACTCTCACTCTTCTCCTGATAAAGATGATCCAGTCAAGAATGAGAATAAGAAGTGCAATAACAAGACACACTCTCTTAATTGAACCAAATCTTACGCCATACTCAGCATCAGTAATATAGCTCATGGACTCTGTCTCAACCGTTCCATCAGCTTCTGTTCCAGGATACCTTACAACAAAGTATTCTTCTTTTATTTGATTATTCGCATCCGTATCGGTCAGTTTGCATAATCCGGAATGGTTTGTATCGGCACTTCCGCCCTCTTTAGCCTTTGCTTTCCCTGAAAATGAGCCATTGTCCACTGTTTCCAGCTTCATGGCACTGCTTACAGAAGGACTTAGATCCAGCATTTCCCCAGCCTGAATATATTTACTCTGAACAAGGCTTTCATCAGTGAGGTAGGTGATACTATCAGCCACAAATATAGGAAATTCTGCAAGGAGCGGATATTCACTGTCCCTTATGTCAAAACCAAGAACAACCTGACGAACTCCATTTTCTTCTCCATAGTATGCAATAATCTTTTCTTCACCGTTAGAATCCTTTACTATCATCAGCGGTTCTGCCCAGTCAGGGCACTCAAGAACTGAGAGATTTGATGCACCAAAGGTATAATCCGTCATATCTGCGATCAGATTTCCAGTCCTGACCGTAACTATCGCTCCAGGAATAGTTTCAGCGCCTTCCGGCTTATACCCCTGAACCAATCTAGGCAGATTCTTGTTCTGAAGGTCAGCCCTGTCATATATCGCAACTGCACCAGCCTCAGTAATATCACTGTCTGATGTAACCTTTATCACTGTATCTGCAGTAACTGCAGTATATGCCTTCTCGAAATATGTATTTCCTACTCCAACCAGATACATCGGCTTCTCGGTCGTATCTGTCTTAACTGCAAAGGCAGTATTGTCTCTAAGAAGTCCATCCTCTGAAAGACCACTTATCTCTGCCTTAACGAAGTCACCCTCCACAGCTCTGTCCATCATAAGAACAGTGCCAAATTGATTTCCTTCCACTTCAACACTACGAACATCAATAAGCTTATCGTCAGAATCATATAGAGAAATATCAAAATTTCTGCTTTCTTCGCCTTTATTCTGGTAGCCAATAGCAACATCATAATGTCCCGAGTCATTCTTTTTCATGGACATCTGAGTAAGCCCAACATTCTGAACAGCCTCACCATAAACCTTAATATCCATGGACATTCCAGCTGCCATTTCCTCCAGGCCGGCAGCCCCATTTCCATCGGTAAAGACAATTATATCTTCTTTCTCCAGGGACTCAATTATTCCTGATGCCTTAGATATATCACCAGCTGTATCCGATGCTGAAATTCCAGACAAAAGTCTCTTCAGCTTCTGCTTATCCTTACTTCCATTTGCCAGCACCTCGATGTTACTGTCACAGGTAATAATCGATATATCTCCAGAGGAGGTTTCCACAAAATCCTTTGCATCCAGGATTGCCTCCTCAAGCCTTGTCTTTCCATCTTCATTCTGGAACTGCATACTTCCAGATGTATCTATCACGAGAATTGTTGACTTTGTACTTCCTGTCATTCCCCTCTTTATTGCAGGTGACATGGCTGCCAGCACCAGGAAGATGAGCGTCAGAATTTCTAGAATCATAAGAATATTGTTTATAAGCTTCTTGGAGAAGGTCATGCTCTGATCATTTCGTTCAGCATTTTTCCACAACAAAAGAGAAGGTACAACCTTTCGGGTGCCCTTCGGCTTCATAAGATATAAAATTATGATCACTGGCACTCCCACCAGCATAATAAGTGGGAGCAAGCTGGCAAATGTCATAATTAACTGGTCTCCTTACATTTCAAACATGAAGCGCATATCTTCGAATATCAGCTTATGCAGTCTTTCTCCAGTAGAACAGAGAACATATCCCGCTCCAGCAGCTTTAGCCTTCTCTTCTATCTGTCTCTCATAATTTTCTAAGTTTTTCTTATAATCCCTGATCGAATAACGGTCCAGTGTCAGCCTGATCTCTTTATTCTCATTTTCACTGTCAATCAGCTGAAATGCACCATCCTCCTCTATCTCGAGTTCCTCTCTGGACATGACATGCAGAAGGTTCACCTTCATTCCGTGATAGCCGAAAAGGCGAAGTATCTCACTCTCAGCCCCCAGAAACTCTTCATCCATAAAGTCAGAGATGACAAATGCTACACCACCTCTTCCTTTTACAGCCCTCTTCAAAGAATCCTTGAGGCTGATGCTGGCCTTAGGCTGAATCCCTTCAAGCCATCTCTTAAGATTACCTACTCCCTGATTCCCATTTGGCACTTTGAAGGTCGATGTCGGACTGCTGAGATCTGTCACATATACGCTGTCCCTTCCCGTAGTGGCGATATAGCTGATTGCTTCGGTCAGTTCCGCCATAAGTGTACTCTTCAGCTTCTCACCAAAATCCATGGACCTGCTGGTGTCCAGATATATATTCACCCGGCCTTCCTTCTCCTCCATGAATTCCTTTATATACATCTTGTCGAATCGTGCATATGCATTCCAATCCACATAACGCATATCATCCCCGGGAACGTACTCGCGGTAACCCGAAAATTCCGCAGAACGCCCCTTGGCAGAGGACCTTCTAAGTCCCTCTCCCTGTGACATACTTCTACGGATACTCAGACGCAGCGTATTCAGTTTTTCAAGCTCCCTGAGATCTATTGTCTGCATGATTTTCCCTTTATAATACCAGTCTAATAAGTGTGCAAATGAGACAGGTCTGCTTTGCATATTATGCCAGCTTAGCAATCACATCGTCTGCTGTTACACCATCTGCCACGGCATCGAAGCTTAGTATGATACGGTGGCGAAGTACGGCTGGGGCAACATAGTCTATATCTTCAAATGCCACATTAAGCCTTCCCAGCATAAATGCTCTCGCTTTTGCACAGCGTACTATGTACTGTGCTGCACGAGGGCTGGCGCCTTCACGGATATATTTGTTTGGTTCATGTGTATTCATAACCAAAGTGAGAGCCTTGTCCATAACTGCTTCTGCAATTGGAATCTGCTGTATCATCTGCTTAATCTCAATAAGCATCTGTGGAGTAAGCACTGGCTGAGCTGGCTGAACGCCAAAGCCCTCAGTAAGATTTACGATAGCCGCAAGCTCCTGCTTAGTTGGATATTCTACAAGAAGCTTCATCGCAAATCTGTCCAGCTGTGCTTCAGGAAGTGGATAGGTTCCTTCCTGCTCAATCGGGTTCTGGGTAGCTATAACGAAAAATGGATCTGGCAGAGCATAGGTCAGGTCACCCACTGTAACCGTGTGCTCCTGCATGGCCTCCAGGAGAGCTGACTGGGTCTTTGGAGTTGCTCTGTTAATCTCATCCGCAAGAATAACATTTGCAAAAATTGGTCCTGCCTCAAACTTGAAGCTGCTTCCCTGCTCATTTCTAACCATGATATTTGTACCAGTTATATCTGCCGGCATGAGGTCAGGAGTAAACTGGATCCTTTTAAATGACATCTCAAATACATGGCTTATCGTCTGAACAAGTTTTGTTTTTCCTAGTCCCGGCATACCTTCAAGAAGTACATTACCTCCTGTAAGCAGTGCCATAAGAAGACTCTCAACTGTCTTCTCCTGACCAATGATTTCCTTATGTATCTCAGTCCTAACCTGATTTACTACCCCTATAGCCTGATTATACTCCATTCTGAATTCCTCCTGTTTTCCCGCTATTTTTCGTTCTGTTTTGCTTCTGTCTTTTTTCTGTCTTCTTTTTGTCTTCTTTTCTATTTAACCTCTGTCTAGTCAGACAGTCCCGAAAAATAGTTCTTTATTACATCTGACATGGTGCCTGGATATTTGCCATTATCTACACCTTCATATGCTTTCTGACTGTAGTCATTTACAACTGTACTATATGGAACCTGTGTCCCCTCCCAGGCAAGTCCATTCTGTTCATGCGCATACTGTGATGTGTCGTTATCATTGTAATTACCTGTTATATTCTCATTTACGCTGACATAGTCATGGTTATGCTCCTTTTGCGTTTCTCCGCCACCAGATCCCTGACTTTGTCCAGATCCACTGCCTTGACCTTGACCTTGACCTTGGCCTTGACCTTGGCCTTGGCCTTCACCTTGGCCTTCACCTTGGCCTTCGCCCTGGCCTTCACCCTGTCCTTCGCCCTGGCCTTCACCTTGTCCTTCGCCCTGGCCTTCGCCCTGGCCTTCGCCCTGGCCTTGTTCTTGACCCTGACCTTGTTCTTGACCCTGGCCCTGTTCTTGACCCTGACCTTGTTCTTGACCCTGACCTTGTTCTTGACCCTGACCTTGTTCTTGACCCTGGCCTTGTTCCTGACCTTGGCCCTCACCTTGACCCTGACCCTGTTCTTGACCATTTTCTCCCTGGCCATTTTGTTCTGAATTATTTTCTGTGTTTGAAGCTGTAGGCGAAGA
>CACZRU010000105.1 GCA_902783605.1 uncultured Lachnospiraceae bacterium | reverse complement strand
AGCAGGTAAGGTCCGTGCCATACTCCTGATTCAGTTTCTCGCAGACAGCCTCTGCCCTTTCCTTCTTGGTCATATCTATCCTCTATGGTAAATGGTGAAAGATCCATTTTGCACATTTTCACATTCAACTAAGTGAATCAATTAACTGCTGGGCCGCACGGCCTGACATACCGCCGTGGCTGACGCTCCATTTGTTTGCAAGAGCCAGAAGTTCTTCATCTGTGATATTCAGCTTGTTCTCGGCCGAACCATCCAGTCCCAGGTCAGTCAACAGTCCATTGCTGCCCTTTTCTGCAGCACTCTGCTTTGCCCTTACTCTTTCAGCCAGCTGTTTAACTATCTCCTCATAATCCTTCTTATCTGGACGCATATATGGAATAGTCACGCCAAATCTGCTGACCAGCGACAGCTTCTCCTGAAGAGTATCTGAGCGGTGCTTATCCAGCTCAACATCATTTGTATCATTCCAGGTTTCCCTGATAAGATTTCGTCTGTTGGAGGTTGCATATATCAGTACATTGTCCGGCCTGGTCTCCAAGCCTCCCTCGATGACTGCCTTGAGATACTTGTACTCAGTCTCATTTTCTTCAAATGAGAGGTCATCCATGTAGATAATGAACCTATAATTTCTATTCTTAATACTGGAGATAAGTGGCGCCAGAAGCTTCATCTGATGCTTGTAGAGCTCGATCATTCGAAGTCCGTCGTCATAATACTCATTGATCAGTGCCTTGATACTGGTGGACTTGCCCGTTCCTGCATCCCCAAAGAGGAGCACATTGTTTGCAGGCTTTCCGGCAAGAAAGCTTTCCGTATTCTCGCGAAGTCTTGTCTTCTGTATATCATATCCAATCAGGTCATCCAGCATCAGCTTGTTGGTATTCTTGATAGGAGTACAGCTGATTCCCCTGCCAATCTGAAAGTCGATGCTCTTTCTAACTGCGTAGGATGGAGTCTCCAAAATGTTGTTGGAATACGAAATTGTACCCATTCTATTAGAGTCGACATTCGAATCGACACCAGCACCTGCACTAAAACCTGCGCTAGGAACAACCTCGGCAATTCGAAACGCTGCATTCAGTCCCAGCATTCCCACGCCGTACGCCTTGTAAAATTCCTTTACCAGATCTAGGAGCATTTCTGCAGCAGTATCATCCGCCGACTTAGTCTTAAAGTTCTCAGGGAACTTCTGCTCTTCCTCATACACAAGACTTATAGCAGCTATGGAATCACTGACATCACGAACCTTCCGCGAAACACTGCGGTTGTACATCTGGTGTCTCTTGTGAACAGACTTGTAATCCGTCACTGTAGAGAAGCAGTCAATCCCCAGCGTCCTCTCCAGCTTCTGAAAATCATAATTGAAAAGGTGCATGAAAATCCTCATATCCTCTTTTGCAAAGCCATTTACACTGCCTTCAACTGTGGCAGCTCTTTCAGCAGTAAGAGAAAATGGGTTCTCATTGGTTACGAGCACATATGCGATATAGTCATGCCACAGATTTTTATCAAAACCATAATCCGTTGCAATCTCCAGGAGTCTGTGAATCTCAGCATAGATTCTGCTGATCAGCTCATCCTTGTCATAATCGCCACCATCAAAATCGCGAATGATCTCACTGAGATGAACAATAATACTGTCCTTTCCCAGCTCGCGGTACATCATAAGTTTTGGAAGTTCTCGGTACATATTATTCCCTTCCTAATTTGTTACCCAAAAAATATATCTTAACTTATATATTTTAACTTATTTATCCAATTCTGAAAACAGCTAATTCTAATATCTATCTAGAAATTAGTCCTGCTCTTTCGCATATCCCTTCATCTTTCTACATCTAATAATTATTAATGCTATAACAATTATCATACCTATTCCTGAACATATCAGAAGTCCAAATGCATTCCATACTCCTGTTGGCAGAATAGCTTCAAGTGTATTTGTAACTACAATTTGAGTATCTTCTATAAGTGGGAATGACATAGACCTTACAGATTCCGGATCCTCATCATTATACTTAAATGAGGAAGAATAACCATTTGGGTTCTCTCTAACTGTTACAATAGAACCAGCTGGCATTGTAATAACAACCGTATCATTATGGCCCATTTTAAATGGTATACCAGACTTTATTGGTGTAGCCTGATCCACTCCATTTTTAGTCCATGAATATGGTGTTGTTCCTGAATCTCCTTCCACATTGATAGTAAACTCAAACTCTTTATCAATATCTGACATATTTCCCTGAATATACTTAGTAATTGTCAGATCAGCCTCTCCGGATACAGAAGAATTTGGAACATTAATTATATATTCATATACATCATCTGTACTTCCTTCCTGTTTTTCCAATGTAACCTTAGATCCAGGAGGGCACTTATCAAGTGTCAACAGACCATTGTTATCAAATGTAAATTCAATATCTCCAACAACACCTACATAGCCGTCCCTGGCTTCAGTCTCAACTAAGTAGTATTTTCCAGGTGTAACTGTACTGTCTATACCAGATATATAACCATCTGCATCCGTTACCTTATCTTCATACCCTGGGATTGGGAAATAATCCTTTCGTATGTTACCCGTAGATGCTGTAACTCCCCTATAAAGTGCAAAATGAACGCCTTCTACTGGGGTTTGGGTAAGACTGTCAAATTTGCGGATCTTTATATCAAACCTTTTATTATATACTTTAATATATGCAACCAGGTTTTCACCTGCTGATGCTTTGGTATAACTCCGCCATTGCTCATCATTTCCTGAAAAATTAACATTATCACTTGAATCGATATTAAATGTAAGCGTATTTGGTAAACCTATATACGAAGTTGGCGACATTGTCTCGGTTAAGCAATAATCAACATCTCTTTCAACTTCATACATGATAGTTATTCTGCCATTTTTATCAGATGTATACTCACCAATAACAGTACCATCTTTCTTAGTAAGAACAAATTTACCACCTTCCAATGGCTCCGTTGTACCCATCTTATATAGGTCTAATACAACACCACCCTTACGAGTGTTCGTAACTGTATCTTCACGCACCTGCCCGGCAGAATGATCATTTGACGATTCTGAATACGAATATCTCGGAGTTCCTTCCTCATACGAAGGAGTATATTCAAAATCCTCCTTAACTCCTGTTCCCCTTGGAATAGCTCCTATAGAAATAAAATCATCTATTTTTTCAAGACTTGTATAGCTTGTTACAACGCCATCAGCATCAACTTCTACACCTGTCAGCTTTACCTCTTCAACTTTATAGTCTGCGAAGTCTGCACCTGGTTCAAGGGCATCAAAGAAATACCTAACCTTTGTTCTTGTTCCTTTTATCTCTCTTAATGTTCCATCAACCAGTGTACTTCCATTAAACACACCAAAATATACCGGATCATGACCCAGGGTAAAGTCCTTATCACTCCATACCTTTTCCCCTGTTAACTCCCAGCCTCTGATATTATTTACATACATATAAGGAGACTCGGCAACTCTAACTCGTCCAGTATTTTCAGTATCACCATCCTCAGTATTATAGGTAGCTGCATCACGAGTATAGCTATCAAGACTATACCCAAGTGGAATCTCATTTGCTCTCTCTTCCACCTTAAACTTTGTTCCAATAGGAAGATTAGGAACCTCAACAATATATCCTGCCTTTATCTTTGATATAGAACCATTCATTGAGGTTTCAAATGTAGCACGCTCCTTAAGCTCAGCAGATAGATCATCAAATTTTTTAATTCCCGTCGATTCAAATTCTTCAGAATAAGGATTCCAGATACAATATTCTTTTTCTGGAGATAGTACTCGGTACCTGAACATATTAACCAGGCTTAATTCTGAGTTTTCTTTTTCTCCGTTTGCCAGATATAAACGGTAAATAAACTCTGTAGGATCATCTTCTGCTGTAAGAATATTTCCATCCTCATCCCTCAGTGTTTTTTCAATGAATAAAGATCTAAGTCCTTCTGGATTAATACGGTTATCAAACGCTACCCTTGGGGTATCGCTTACCTGTATCCAGCTGCTTGATGCTTCTTTAGTCCCGAATGTATAGTCATAACGATATGCACAATCCTGAACCTGATCACCATCCAGTCTTGTACCATTTACTCTTATTTCATTATAAACCTGACTATTAACACCACATTCAACAATTTTATATTCAAATGCGTCACTTGGGAAATTAATCTCAATGCTCTTTCCAAGATTTAGGAAGAACACATTTTTGTAAACAGTATCCGTACATCCTGGTGGAACATACTCCGGTTTATATTCAACCTGTTGAACAGAATTTATATACTCAACCTTTACATCCGGATCATTTGGATCTAACAGATATTCCCTTGTTGACCCTTCTCTTCTGTAATAAATCTGGAATGGGTATTGAACTATATCAAAATCAAGATCATTACTAGGGTCACCAGATGAATCGGAAACGCCTTTCGTAAGAGTTACGCTTCCCGGTGTTACATAACTAAGATTAAATCTCATGTGAAGATTAGAAGCTCCCGCTCCCCTCTCCATATAGAAGATTCTCATAGTATGAGATGAGTAATCTTTAAATACTTTTTCTAGTTTGCCTGTATTTTCATCTGTTGCAAAATGCTTTCTGAGGTAGGCATCTATTTGTTCCTCTGTAGCACCAGGATTTTTATCTATATAGCTTTGTTTAAATATTTCTTGTAAATTAGTAGTCTTTCCATCTACTATAACTTCACCTGTTCTGAAGTTTACCTTACCACCTAACGCACTATTAATTCCTCCTAAGTCAATAACCAGCTCACCATCAACATATAGCCAGAAATCATCATCACCAGTGAATTCAAAAATCATATCATGACCCCAGGCATCACAACCACTCTGTGTCTGCTGGAAATCTGCACTGAGCTCCATACCAATATAGTAATTTGGTGATGCTACTAGATGCAGTCTCTCATATTTTCTAGGATCATCATTATCAAGCTGCTCAATAAGAGCATCATAAAGATTATATGCATTAGCCGTAGCTAAATCCTTTGCAGTAATATCATTATATGGCATAAACTGACCATGACATAGTGACGGCTTTGATGTTGAATCTGATGTACCTAACTCCTTATAAACAACAAAATTTCCTGAATTTCTTCCCTTTAGTGTTGCAAAATTCTGACAGCTGTCGAACTCAAAATATCCGCTGGCTTTATATGTACTTTCAATAAATAGATGATTTACTTCCTTTGCAGAACCAAATAGCTCTTGTAAAGATCTATTTGTCCTGGTTGCTGTAGGATATGCTGTTGCTGGATCCCCGACTATAGTTTGTGCTAGTAAATCTGTAACAGCATCTTCCTTATGATCATTCCAAACACTATAGTCCCCTAATACATGATCTTGAATATTATTACCATTACCTACCTTATCAGTAAAGTCTACAAGCTTCATCGTTATTCCATATTCATTATTATCTATGGTATTAACAGATGTAAGCCCATTAACTTCATCATTCATAATAGCAAAGTAAAATGTATCCGCCTTTGATCTTGCTGCTGGAGTTATAATATCATTTTCTATATCTTCTTTTAATGATGCATAAGCATAGTACTTGTCATCCCATGCCAAAATATCAGTGTAATAATCACCGATTCGTCTTCCTGGTAGATTAATACCTATCTTATTATCAGAAAGAGACTGATTTCCAAACAGCTGAGGTGCTATATACTTCTTTGAATACTCATTCTGCAATTCATAATAAAAGTTCGGTTCATCCGTTCCCTCATAGTAGTACTCGGTAAAATCCCATAACAAAGTATTTACCTGACTTCCAATCCACATGATATCATCACCACGTTCATAACATGGAACCAGTGAACCATCATGATCTATTGCATAGAAGATATAACTCTTACTATCTTCGTCCCAGACACGAGTGTATACTACTACTTTTGATCCATTTTTAACCTTTTGAGGATCTGAAACACTAACCTTTGCAGCTGAATAAACAACAAAATCATCATCCAAAAGATCAGATGGAGATATTAGCTCAAACCACTGTTTTGCGTCAGATTGATTTTCATTTGCTCTTGTAAAAACACCACCACTATCTGTACTAAATGAAATAGCATTCGTACCAGATACCAGTCTAATGCTGCCCTTTCTAGCTCCTTCGCCCGGGAATACTTTAAATGCTGAGGCATCCTGCTCTGAATCCACGGTCTCAAGTCCATCTGCAGATATCTTTAAATACTTTTCCTCACCGTTAATAACTGTAGAAAGTTTATAATCATCTTTTTCAACATTATGGAATGTCCAAAAATAAACATTTTTTTCTTCACTAATATAGTTGATATTATTACGAGTCAGAGGATTTATCTTGATTTTTACATCCAGAGTATCTATTCCTTTAATAACCTTATTATTCTTTTTATAATTATCCTCTTCTGGAGTTATTGTATGTGCATCGGTTTCATTTAAAAATATAGCTAATCCATATGATTTTCCATCAAGATCATAGTAATTATCTGGCATGGATATAGAATCTGCTAAAACCGCTTTAAATAGACCATTCGGATTCACATCTGAATGATATCTAATGCCTTGACCACCTTTAGAGTGCTGCAGGCATTTATTTGAATTATTAACATTAGTGAACCGAATTCTACCATCTTCCACACCAATTATAAATTTATCTCCATTACTTTCAGTGAGTCCTGCGCTATTATTGGAATTACCTGATGTATGATAAACATACATTTTTTCTTCACCCACATAAGTATATAAATAATACTGATTAGCTTCTCCACTTACTTCTTCAATAAACCAAGGATTTGCAGCCAAGGCACTTGCTTTTTCAACAAATGAATCGTTGGCATTAAGAGTATTTGAAATGTACTGCTCTGAACCATTCCATAATACAGATAAATAAAAGCCATTTTGAGCTGATAATAGTTCTGCTACAGAAGTCAGCACCTGCTCATTTGGAGTATATTTCTCTGGTCCTTCCACAATCTCATATACACTAAATCCATATGCACAAAAAATAACCTTACCATCTTCTACGGTAAAGTCTGTTATTAATTCTTTCTCTCCATCATCCTTTATATGGTATATATAAAGATTTGAATCTGATTTAATCTGGGAATCCGTGATAGCTACTTCTATTGGCTGATATTTTGATGGCTGATATTCATTATCTCCATCCCAAATAGTAATATCATAAGCAGCTATGATTTTTTCTTCTGATGAGCTACATTCTGCATCTGTTAACGAAGCATCTGATGACGAGGCATCTGGCGCTGTCGATTCAACTATGTTTGATTCTGATGCATCCGTATCACTAGACTCATTAACTAATTTATACTTATCAGTAACATCTGAAGCATCTGCAGTTGCATTTTTAGGCATCATACCATCAAGAGTGACGGCATCAAGTTTAAAGTTCAGATGACGATAACCTGAATCCCTAACCAATGCAAGACCTGTTACTTCGTCATCTATCTCACAAGGATCCTCTTCTTCAGATATATCCTCGATGATAACTTCTTCCAGCTTATCATCTGCTACACTATAAAGAGCCATACTTTCTTCTGGCATGAGGGATACATCTTCGTCCTGCTCTGCCTTCACATATAGCGTCTCATCTGATTTCTCTCTCTCACTAATTGTATAGTTTTCTAATACCTCAAGTCCTTCTTCTGCTTCAATCTCGGCATCTGAATCTGTTGCCACTTCCGCCTCGGAGTCATCAGAAGAACTCAGTACCTTAACCTCTGCAGTCTCTGTAGTTTCTGACATCACTTCATACAAAGAAAGCTCCTGCTCATCTTCACCAAATGCCATTACTCCCGGCATAACAGTTGATACGACGAGTACCAGTACCATAAATCCGCTTATTATTCTATTTTTAAGCGTATTTTTCTCCAATCTAATCTTTACTCCTTGGTAAATCTATATGTTAATCTCTATCAGAGATTTCTTTCTTGCTCTTTATAATCGTGATCACACCAGCAAATGCTAATACTCCAATAACCATCATAAGTACAAGCTTTGTTTCATCTCCTGTTGTTATCTTTGCCGATTTATTTTCGGTTGGGACTATATTCTCTGGTGTATCTTCTTTATTAGGAATAGTTTCAGTGGTATCTTCCGAAGACCTTTCTGAACCCACTGCAACATTCTGAAATTCAACACTTTCCGGCTTGTCATCTGTATCTGCATATGTTACAAAAACCGAATATGTTAAATCTCCATTTTCATTAGTTAATACATTTACATGTACATCATATTTTGTTTCATCATATTTTATATTTTCGTCAGAGCCCTTTATTTGAAATAAAGTATATTTGTAATTACCTGGCTCAGTAATATTAATTACAAATTCTCCTTTTCCAGAATTATTTACTGTTACCGTATCCTTCTCTGGAATAGGAGCTGATTCAGCATCTGATTTGATACTGATCTGATAAACAGCTTCCTCCACCCCATCTGTTTTCTTACAATCAAATGCTATATGTGCCTTTACAGGATTATACTGAAATGCTGCTTTTGCCGAAAAATCACTTACAAAAGCGCACAAAAAGCCCATCACCACAAGGAAGGCTGTCATAAGCCTATTTATACGCCTTCCTCTGGTGGAACTTCTTCTCAAAGAATTACTATTAAATTGAATATATGATTTATTATTTTTATCTATATTCATATGGCGAATCCATTTTATCAATAAGTTCGTTTTACATTATTTAATAAGAAATCACGCTGCTATAAGCAGAATAATTCTTTATTCATATACATAGCAGAACACCAGCAGTCTGTTAGTAGACACTGGTTCAATGCATGTTGAAAGCACAAGTATAGACTCACTTTTATCTATGGAGGTATTGATATTAGAAGCCTCTTCCGTAATCAGTTTCATTACATTCTCCAGCGAATCTGGATCAAGTGCTTTCTTGTCATATACATTTACCTTCATGCAGGCAAAGATACCTAAGTCATATACTTGACTGCCGTCTCGTCCCACTATTAGTTTTCCTGTACTGTGATTCTTTAAATATTCCTTACCCAGAAAATCATCCAGCGCGCCGAACATCTTTCCATACTCCATGTGATGACCATAGAGTATAGAATACTCATCCGAAAAGTCCGCACTGTTTCTACTGTCCAGGAAAATACTACCGGACAGAGAATACTCACCGTAGGGATTGATATTTAAATATTGCATATTATTTTCCCCCTGCATGACAGGGTAATCG
Organism: uncultured Lachnospiraceae bacterium; assembly: GCA_902783605.1. Taxonomy (GTDB): domain Bacteria; phylum Bacillota; class Clostridia; order Lachnospirales; family Lachnospiraceae; genus Eubacterium_Q. The sequence goes on along the minus strand of CACZRU010000105.1, from coordinate 2,347 downwards.
ATATTTGTATCATCAATAGTTATCCACGCCACATAATCCTCCGTCAGAGGTGCAGTTTCAGGCACCCCTTGAGCAGCGGTCGGTTTATACATAAGATAACTATTGTCTTTGGCTTTGTTATATACAAACCAAGTGTCATAAAGCCCATATATTACTATGAGTAATGCCACTATAAATACGAGAAACATAAATTTCTCGTAGAGAATATTCATATATATCCAAAATTTTCTCAATATATATTATTCCTCATCATATTTTCTGCGTGAACGGATTGCGAAGAATGCAAGACCAGCAACTACAACTACACCAACAATGATCCATGGTGTTGCAGATAAAAGAATACCTGTAGGGATGATACCATCACGAGTATTTGTAAAACCTGTATGAACATCATCTACTATATCATTACCTGTTAAAGCATCATCAAATGTTATTCCTGAAATCAGTTCGCCAGCTCCTCTAGTCGACTTATAGTCTTCAGAAGCTTCTGAAACGCTATAGTCTTTACCTAATGGTATGCCCTTAACTACAACATACTGACCATGCTGAAGATAAACGGTTGCACTTGCATCACCATTAGAATCAGCTGTCATTTTAACAGGATTTGTTCCTGATACTGTTGTAGCTGGATTTGTACCCGCTGCGGTATCAGCATTTGTTAAATCGATCGTAAGCTCCTGATCTGCATCAAGGTCACTAACATTAATTGTAATTGCAAAATATTTATCTCTTGATCCCTGATTACCATCAACTTTCTTTCCTACATAAAGGTCCCATGAAGCATAAGTATTTTTAAAACCATCAACCTTATCATCAACAGGAGCGCCAGCTGTTGTTACTTGACCAGATCCATTTGTATCATTAATTGCAGGAGCATCCGAATTACTATGCATAACATATCCTGCTATTGAAAGCACACCACTACCATTGTCAACTACATATACATCAATATAATATGTAGTACCACTTTCATCCTCGATAACACTGTCTAGAGCACCTGTATACGGTGTTTCTGAAACTTCATATCTGTATATACCTGGTTCCGGATATTCACAAGCACTAAAATCTACTGTGACATCTTTCTTTGCGTATTTATATCCAGAAGGAAGTGTTCCGATTGAAATATCACCACTTTGTTCAGTTGGGTATGTTGTATCACTTGAAGAAAAGCTTGCAGTACCAACAGTTGCTCCTGAAATACCTGCAAGAACTTCCATCGTAGTTTCAGATGCTGGAATTCCTGCTCCAGGCTTTACTAAAAATGTAAACTCTACAGAAGGAACATCCAGAGAGTTCTTAACAATTAAATACTTTTTAAATTTTGTCGTACCACCTGCTACGGGTGAATAGTTTGTCCCCGCCGCGCTTACTGGCATTACTGTCATTATTACCATAAGCATGACAGTAATAAGTGCAATTAGTTTCTTTTTTGCTTTCATTTTTTCTTACCTCCATAGTAAATTATTAAATAATATAGTTTAAAAAATGAATTTATTTATATACCCCTTCTTCGGAGCAATAAAACAATTTTACCTTTGGTGTCTTCTTTTTTCACAGCACCAAAAACCCGACTATCATTTATATCATCACGATAATCATTTAAAACAAAATAGCTGTCAGCTGGCACTACATAAGGAAATGATATATTTGCGCCTTCTGCTGTAGTTGGATAAACGGTATTCTCATAAACTCCATAGCCATTTACTGTAATCGTATCTTCGGATATATCCACAGTATCACCTGGCATACCAACTATTCGTCCAAAGTTAATCTTGCCATTATTAGTATATGCAATTGCTTCGCCACTTCTCAAAGCTCCCAACCTATATGTAATGCAAAGGTCGCCGTCCTTAATCATTGGATATGAAGAATTATTATGATTCACATATACTCCTACAACAAAAAAGCAAAGAAACCATACTACAAGAGCAGTTAATCCAACCTTCACAAAAAACTCAATCATAATAGAAACTGTTGTTCGTTTCTTTTTTGATTTTTTATTATTTGTCTTTTTCTCTACATCCGTTGAGCTATCTGTCTTTTCTACAACTTCTGTCTTTTCTTCCAAAATACGACTCCTTACAACTAAATACACCTCTACAAATATAGTATTATACTGCTGTTATTATTCTTATGTCAACTAAACAATCTTCTATGATTGACATATTAGGCAATGTGTAAAACAAAAAACCGGCAGGTTTTGCCCTGCCGGTCAATTTATTCTATTTATAATTTTTACAACCACTGAGATATGTTCCCACTGGCTGGTCTATAATTATCTACTCTTCCCAGTATCCGTCTGAATTAAACCAGTACCAGGTACCTCTGATCTTGTACCATGCATTCT